>JBKGYG010000038.1:0-17031 GCA_046546235.1 Eubacteriales bacterium
ATAGAAAAACTTTTTAGCTAAGGTTGTGTAAAAATGTTTGGATTAAAAATGACAGATATTGCAAAGGATATATTAGGGAAGCATTTAAAAGAAGGCGATAAAGTTATAGATGCTACAGTAGGAAATGGAAATGATACTATTTTCCTTGCCAAAAAAGTTGGCTCTACAGGAAAGGTTTATGGATTTGATATTCAAAAAAAAGCAATTGATAAGACAAGGGAGAAACTAACAAAATTGAATATTGAAGATAGAGTTATCTTATTATTTGATACACATGAAAAAATAAAAAATTATATTAATCAACAAGTTATGTGTGTCATGTTTAATCTGGGATATTTACCAAATGGTGATAAAAGCATAATAACGAAAGATGCCTCAACAATTATTGCTTTAGGACAAGCATTAGAATTATTAAAAGAAAATGGAATAATAAGTGTAGTATGTTATTATGGTCATGACGGTGGTATTAAAGAAAAAGAAGCTGTAGAAGAATATATAAAAGGGTTGAATACAAATAAATATGAAGTGATTTCTATTAGGAATGATAACCGTATTCATAATTCGCCGATTTTGTTTTTGATTAAGAAAGTGTCAAGGGTATAATTTTCTAAATAGTATAAAGTATAAGAAACGGTTATTAAAGACTTGATATTATTCCTTATTTCATGTAAAATGATAAACGGTGGAGATTTGATTTATTACTAATAATATAGATAGATATAAAGTTTGGAGGACGAATAATGAGCAACGCATCAAAGCTAAATGAACTTATAAAACGTCGTGCAGATATAGAGACAGGTGGCGGTGATTGGGCTAAATCAAAGGTTCATTCATTAGGGCAGTTGACTGCAAGAGAACGTATTGAACAATTACTAGATGAAAATAGTTTTGTTGAAATTGGTGTATTTGTTACACACAGAGCAACAGATTTTAATATGAATCAACAAAAAACCCCAACAGATGGTGTAGTAACTGGGTATGGTACATTAGGAGGAAATCTAGTTTATATTTATAGTCAAGATGTTAATATTTTAAAGGGTGCATTAGGAGAAATGCATGCTAAAAAAATATGTAATCTTTATAATTTAGCACTTAAAATAGGTGCGCCTATAATAGGGCTTGTAGATTCTGCAGGTCTTCGTTTGCAAGAATCTACAGATGCACTTCAAGGTTTTGGAGAATTATTTGTAAAACAATCTCTCGCATCAGGTATAATTCCCCAAATTATTGCCATTCTTGGTAATTGTGGTGGAGGTGCTAGTATGATTCCATCATTAGCTGATTTTACTTTTATGACAAGTAAAAATGCAAGATTATATGTAAATAGTCCAAATGCTTTGGATAGTAAAGCAGCTAGTTTTGATACTGTAGCTTCTGCAAAGTTTCATAGTGAAGAAAGTGGAATGGTAGATTTTGTTTTTGATAATGAGGAAGACTTATTAAACGGGATAAGGAAAATAATTGAATTGTTACCTGAAAATAATGTTGATGACACACCATCAGTTGATACAACAGATGATCTTAATAGAATTGATACTGAGCTAAATGATATGGATATTAGCAATGGTATTAATTCACGAGAAATCATTAATAAAATAGCAGACAACAATGATTTTTTTGAAGTTAAGAAGAATTATGCAGAAACAATGGTTACAGGTTTGCTTAGACTTAACGGAAATACAGTTGGAGTAGTTGCCAATTATACATTAGATAATGATGGAACATTAACATCAGAAGCCTGTATAAAAGCAGTGAGATTTATTAGGATTTGTGATGCTTTTAACATTCCTATTTTAACATTAACTGACGTAACAGGATTTTATGCTAGTATTAAAGAAGAGCAAAAAAGTCTGGGGAAAATGGTTAGCAAAATGTTATTTGCTTTTACAAATGCAACTGTACCAAAGGTAAACGTTATAGTTGGAAGAGGTTATGGAAGTGCTTATATAGCTATGAATAGCAAACATATTGGCGCAGATAGTGTATATGCATGGCCTAATGCAAGAATTGGCATGATGGAAGCATCATCTGCAGTAAAGATTATGTATGCTGATGATATTAAAGAAAGTGATAATTCAGAAGCGTTAATTAGCGAAAGATCTGCTGAATTTGAAGATTTACAATCTAGTCCTTATGCTGCAGCTAGTCATGGTTATATAGATGATATTATTGAACCTGCTGCAACTAGAAAAAGAGTCATTGCTGCGTTTGAGATGTTATTTTCAAAAACAGAAGAGCGTCCTGATAAAAAGCATGACACAATTTTATAATGAGGTGATTTAATGGTTGATGCATTAGTTATAACAGTTGTAGGAATGAGTGTGGTATTTACTTGTTTGATTTTAATATCCATAATAATAAGTAGTTTTAAATATATCAATCAGTTTGAAGCTAAAAAATCTAATGAAAGTAATATCAAAAAAGATGTTGTTGTAGAACAAAAAGAAATAGTTCAAAAAGAAGAGGTTCTTGATTTAGAATTAGTTGCAGTTATTACAGCAGCTGTAGCAACTTCATTAAATACAACATCTGATCATTTAAAAGTACGTTCTATTAGACATGTAAAGAAATGGCAATATCATACTAAACTTGGTAATTAATAGATTATAGGAGGTTATCTCAATGAGAAAATTTAAAGTAACCGTTAATGGTAATACATACGAAGTTGATGTAGAAGAAATAGTAGGTGGGGAAGCTGAAGCGCCCGCTCCAAAAACGTTTAATAATAAATCAGCAATTAATACAGAACCATCAAATAAAAAAGCCTCTGCTAGTGAAGGAGATATTAAAGTAACTGCTCCTATGCCAGGGAAGATTGTAGATATTAAAGTGAATAATGATCAAAGTGTAAAAAAAGGTGAAGTATTAGCTGTTTTAGAAGCTATGAAGATGGAAAATGAAATAGTAGCTCCTCAAGATGGTAGAGTAGTAAATATACATGGTGTAAAAGGTCAAAGTGTAGAATCCGGAGATGTAATAATTTCATTAGACTAAGGAAGTTCATATTTGTGATTACTATAAATTAATTAACTAGAGACAGATTATATTATTATAAAGTAATCTATGAAGTTCCCTGTAAATAGAATAGGGAGGTAGTTTATGTGAATATATTAGATTTACTTAAGGAGTTTATTAGTAGTACAGGATTTGCTAACTTATACTGGGGTAATTATGTTATGATTTTAGTATCCGCAGTGTTACTATATCTTGCAATAAAAAAAGAGTACGAACCTTTATTATTACTCCCAATTTCATTTGGGATGTTATTAGTTAATTTATATCCAGATATAATGAAACCAGGTGGCTTATTGTATTATATATATCAAGGAAATAAATTGGGAATTTTTCCTCCTCTTATTTTTATGGGAGTAGGTGCTCTTACGGATTTTGGACCATTACTTGCAAATCCAAAAAGTTTTTTATTAGGAGCAGCAGCTCAATTTGGTATATTTGTTGCTTTTTTAGGTGCAATATTAGCAGGATTTGGTCAAGAAGCAGGTGGTGCAATTGGGATTATAGGTGGTGCAGATGGACCTACTGCTATATATGTTGCAACAAAACTAGCTCCGGATCTACTTCCAACTATAGCAGTGGCTGCTTATTCTTATATGGCACTTGTGCCTATAATACAGCCTCCTATTATGAAACTTTTAACAACAAAAGAAGAACGATCGATTAAAATGGAACAATTACGACAAGTTTCGAAGTTGGAAAAAATATTATTTCCAATAATTGTTGCCTGTATAGTTATTCTTATATTACCTGATACTGCTCCTTTAGTAGGAATGTTGATGCTTGGTAATCTTTTCAGAGAATCAGGGGTTACAAAACAACTAGCAGAAACAGCTTCAAATGCGTTGATGTATACGATAACCATTTTTTTAGGCGTAACAGTTGGTGCAAATACTGTAGCTGAAAATTTTATAACAATAGATACTGCAAAAATATTAGGGCTAGGTTTAATTGCATTTTGTGTTGGAACAGCAACGGGAGTGCTTTTTGGAAAGTTAATGTCGAAATTATCTAGAGATAAGATTAATCCATTAATTGGTGCAGCTGGAGTTTCTGCAGTTCCAATGGCAGCACGGATTGTTCAAAAAGTAGGAAAAGACGAAAACCCAGATAACTTTTTGTTGATGCATGCAATGGGACCAAATGTTGCAGGTGTTATTGGTTCAGCAGTTGCTGCAGGTGTTTTCTTATCCTTATTTGGGTAAAATAGAAAGGAGGTCATAATATGTCAAAAAAACAAAATCAAATTATAAAACCAGTTAAAATAACTGACACTATATTAAGGGATGCTCATCAATCTCTAATTGCAACAAGAATGAGAATTGAAGATATGTTGCCTATTATTGATAAATTAGATAAAGTAGGGTACCATTCAATCGAATGTTGGGGTGGTGCGACATTTGATGCTTGCTTAAGATTTCTTAAAGAAGATCCTTGGAAACGCTTAAGAAAGCTAAGAAATGGCTTTAAGAACACAAAACTTCAAATGTTACTTAGAGGTCAGAATCTATTAGGTTACCATCCATATCCTGATGATGTTGTAGAATATTTCGTTCAAAAAGCAATAGCAAATGGTATAGATATTATAAGGATTTTTGATTCTTTAAATGACACTAGAAATTTAAAAACAGCTATTGAAGCGACGAATAAAGAAGGTGGGCATGCTCAGGTAGCAATATCATATACTCTTAGTAAAGTTCACACACTTGATTATTATGTGAAGCTAGCTAAAGAATTAGAGGATCTAGGTGCTAATTCTATCTGTATAAAAGATATGGCAGGTTTATTAGTTCCGTATGAAGCTAGTAAACTAATATCAGCATTTAAAGAAACTGTAAAATTACCTATACAACTTCATACACATTACTCAAGTGGTGTTGCATCTATGACTTATCTTAAAGGAGTAGAAGCAGGTGTTGACATAATCGATACGGCTGTATCACCTTTCTCAATGGGGACTTCACAACCTGCAACAGAAGTAATGGTAGAAACATTTAAAGGAACACCATATGATACAGGATTAGATTTAGACTTGTTAGCAGAAATTGCAGACTATTTTAGACCATTAAGAGACGAAGCTCTTGATTCAGGTTTGCTTAATCCAAAAGTTTTAGGTGTTAACATAAAAACGTTATTATATCAAGTTCCAGGTGGAATGTTATCAAATCTTGTGTCTCAATTAAAAGAACAAAATGCAGAAGAGCGTTTTTATGAAGTTTTAGAAGAGATACCCAAAGTTAGAGCAGATTATGGGTACCCACCACTTGTAACGCCTTCCAGTCAAATAGTTGGAACTCAAGCAGTATTAAATGTATTAATGGGAGAAAGATATAAATTAGTTACAAAAGAATCAAAAGCGCTTGTTCGTGGCGAGTATGGAAGAATGCCTGTTCCTATTTCTAAAGATATTAAGAAAAAGATAATTGGTAATGAGAAGCAAATTACATGTCGTCCTGCTGACTTATTAGAATCACAACTTGAAAAGGTAGAGTCAGAAATGAAACAATATAAGCAGCAAGATGAAGATGTTTTATCCTATATATTATTTAAGCAACCTGCTGAAGATTATTTCAAATATAGGCAAGCACAGAAAACAAAGATAGATCCTAATCTTATAGATGAAGATAATAAAATTTATCCTGCATAATAAAAATAATTTAAACAAAGGTTTAAGGTTTAGCTTTAAACCTTTGTTTCTGTTATAAGATAGTAATATTTTGCATATTCTTAGTAATTCATATATGTACCAATTGATTAAACTAAATTATATAATAGGATTTGAACAGCAGGAACAAATCTCTTCTACATAGTATAAAATGTTCAAATGCATGATTATCTATACAAAAAATCTTTCATTTGTGATATAATTAATATAGTTATGGAATTTGCATAATTGCAGTATTGAATGAAAGAAATTATGCATAAACTATATTTATCTTTATAATGAATGGTGAGGTTGATTATGCAACAAAGACAAAATGATTTAATGAAAAGTATTAATGAAAATTATCCTAAATTAAGTAAGGGACAAAAATTATTAGCGAATTATATTATGAAACATTATGAAAAAGCTGTTTTTTTAACAGCAGCAAAATTAGGCAAGATTGTAGGAGTTAGTGAATCAACAGTAGTTCGTTTTGCTAATGAATTAGGATATGATGGTTATCCTAAATTACAAAGAGCGTTAGAAGAACTAGTTAAAAATAAATTAACATCTATACAACGTATGGCTGTTACATCTGATAGAATTGATAAGCAACATATTTTAAAGTCAGTTTTAAAATCAGATGCTGATAAGATTAATTATACATTAAATGAGATTGATGAAAAGGATTTTGATAATGCTGTTAAGATGATTTTATCAGCTAGAAAGATATATATATTAGGAGTTAGAAGTAGTGCTACTTTAGCAAGTTTTCTAGGTTTTTATTTTAATTTAATATTTGATAATGTTAAACTAATACATACAAATAGTGTAAGTGAGATGTTTGAACAGATTTGTAAAATGGGAGAAGAAGATGTTGTAATAGGCATTAGCTTTCCTAGATATTCAAAACGAACTTTAAAAGCAATGGAATTTGCAAGGGCAAGAAATGCCAATGTAATAACTATAACAGATAGTCCATTATCTCCAATGGTAAATTATGCTGATTGTAGATTGCTTGCAAGAAGTGATATGGCTTCTTTTGTAGATTCATTAGTAGCCCCTTTAAGTGTTATAAATGCATTAATTGTTGCTTTGTGTATGGAAAAAGAAATAGAGGTAGTTGAAACTTTGAAGAATTTGGAGCAAGTTTGGGAAGAATATCAAGTATATGATAATGATGATGAAATTAATTTGAATTATAATCTTAATAGAAATTTACCTTTAGATGAAAAATAGGAGTAAATATTTATGAAAAAAGTCCTTATTATTGGTGGAGGTCCAGCAGGAATGATGGCTGCAATAATTGCAGCTCGTAATGGACACCAAGTTGAAATATATGAAAAAAATAAAAAATTAGGAAAAAAATTATTTATAACTGGTAAAGGACGTTGTAATTTGACTAATGCTAGTGATATAGATATAGTACTTAGTCAAATAATAACTAATCCTAAATTTTTATATAGTGCAATATATACGTTTTCAAACCAATCCACCATTGAATTTTTTAATCAGCTAGGTTTAAAAACAAAAATCGAACGAGGCAATCGAGTTTTTCCAGTATCAGATAAATCCTCCGATGTTATTAAAGTATTAGAAAAAGAAATGCAACATCAAAATATTAAAATCAATTATGAACAAGAAATTGATGATTTGATTATTAATGGACATTCCTTTATAGGTCTAAAACTTATAAATAACAAAGTGATAAAGGGTGATGCAGTAATTATAGCTACAGGAGGTTTATCTTATCCATCTACTGGTTCAACTGGTGATGGATTTACTTTTGCCAAAAAGATAGGTCATACTATTATACCCACATTCCCTTCTTTAGTGCCAATTAATATAAAAGAAGATTATATAAAGAAATTGCAAGGATTATCATTGAAGAATGTGAATGTTAGTTTTATATATAAAGATAAAATCATATATGAAGACTTTGGTGAAATGCTATTTACTCATTTTGGAGTATCAGGGCCAACAATATTAAGTGGAAGTCGTTTTATTATACCTTATATAAGAAAAGGGAAAAATATAAAACTTTCTATTGATTTAAAACCAGCGTTAGATAAAATATCCCTAGATAAACGTTTAATTAAAGATTTTAATAGATATGAGAAAAAACAATTTAAAAATGCATTAGATGACTTATTGCCAAAAAAACTTATTCCTGTTATTATTTCTTTGTCAGGTATTCCAGATAACAAGAAGGTTGCGAATTTAACAAAAGAAGATCGCAATTCACTTATAACATTACTTAAAAACTTTACTTGTCATATAAATAGTTCTAGAAGCTATAATGAAGCTATTATTACAAATGGAGGAATTAATGTTAAGGAAATTAATCCTCATACTATGGAATCGAAATTAGTTAAAGGAATATATTTTGCAGGAGAAATACTTGATTTAGATGCATTAACAGGAGGTTACAATTTACAAATTGCTTGGTCTACTGGTTATTTAGCTGGAATAAATGTTTAATTGGATAGATGAAAGGAATGTGTATATGATTGCAATTAGAGGTGCTATAACTGTCAAAACTAATTCAGAAGAAACAATTAATGAAGCTACTAAAGAATTATTAAAAACAATTTTAAAATCTAATAATTTAAAACAAGAGGATTTAATTTCTATAATTTTTTCGGCAACAAATGATTTGAACAAACAATATCCTGCAGTAGCAGCTAGGGAGATTGGATTAACAGATACTCCATTGTTTTGTGTTCAAGAAATGAATGTAGAAGAAAGTCTTAATATGTGCATAAGAGTATTATTACATAGTAATAAAAATATAGACAAAGATAAAGTTAAACATATTTATCTTAAAGATGCAAAAAAGCTTAGACCAGATATAAGGTAAAGCATACTAATTTACAAGTGAATAATTGTAGTTATTAGGAGGTTGAAGATGAGCTCATATCACAGTATTGCTATTGATGGACCAGCAGGAGCTGGAAAGAGTACAATAGCTAAAAAAATAGCTAATAAGTTAAAATATATATATATTGATACTGGGGCTATGTATCGAGCTTTTGCACTTTATTGTATTAGGCAAAATACTAAACAAGATGATGAATTTAAAATTAATGATTTATGTTCAAAAGTTGAAATAAGTATTAAATACGTTAATGGTGAACAACAAGTGATTTTGAATGGAGAGAACGTAAATGGATTAATAAGGACTGCTAAAGTAGGTCAAATGGCGTCAGCTATATCTGTTTATAAATCTGTACGTTTAAAATTAGTTGAATTACAAAGAACATTATCTAATAATGCTAATATTATAATGGATGGAAGAGATATAGGTACATATGTGCTTCCAAATGCTAACTTAAAAATTTATCTAACTGCAAGTGTTAAAGAGCGAGCGAGACGACGTTGGTTAGAGTTGAATAAACAAGGTGAACAATCAGACATTACTTATATTGAAAAAGAGATAAAAGAAAGAGATAATAGAGACATGAATAGGAGTTTTGCACCATTAAAAAAAGCTACTGATTCTATAGAGATAGATTCATCTGATATGACAATTGATGAGGTAGTTAATAAAATAATAAAATTATATAATAATTTAAAGGATGAAAATAGATGAAAATAATTCGAGCTAAGACAGCAGGTTTTTGTTTTGGAGTTAATCAAGCTGTTACAAAGGCGTATGAAAATATTAATAAAAAAAATATATATACATTAGGTGCAATTATACACAATCAGCAAGTAGTGAATGACTTAGCAAAAAAAGGTATTAAAGTAATAAATTTTGATAAAGATATTCATACTATAGAGGAAGGGACAATTATTATAAGATCCCATGGAATAGGCAAAAAAGTTTATGATAAACTTAAAGAAAAAAACTTTGAACTAATTGATACAACTTGTCCTTATGTTAAAAGGATTCATAAAATAGTGAGAGAAAAAAGCAAACAAGGTTATAAAATAATAGTTATTGGAAACGATAATCATCCTGAAGTTCTAGGAATAGTAGGGTGGAGTGTATCAAAACCAATTATTATTGATACAATTGAAAAAGCTAAAAAAGCTGAAATTAATAGTGATAACAAAGTTTGTATAGTATCTCAAACTACATTTAATATTAATAAATTTGAAGAAATAGTTGAAATAATTAAGAAAAAGGTATATGATGTAATTGTTTTTAATACAATCTGTAGTGCTACCTTAGAAAGACAAAATGAAGCAGCACAAATTGCTAAAATAGCAGATAAAATGATTGTGATTGGTGGTAAACATAGTTCAAATACTAGGAAGCTCTATGAAATATGTAAAAAAGAATGTTTAGAGACTTATCATATAGAAACATTAAATGATATAGATACAACTATATTTAACTATAATGATACTATAGGTATTACAGCAGGAGCTTCAACACCAAATAACATAATTGAGGAGGTTTTTTCAACCATGTCACTTGAAAATGAAAGTTTTGAACAATTATTAGAGGATTCACTTATTTCGATTCATCCTGGTAAAGTCGTAAAAGGAACTATTTTAGAAGTAAAACCTGAAGAAGTTATTTTAAATTTTGGTTATAAATCTGATGGAATTATAACTAAAAAAGAATTTACAAATTACCCAAATGTTGATTTAAAGACTTTAGTTAATGTTGGAGATGAAATTAAAGCTAAAGTTATAAAAGTAAACGATGGGGAAGGACAAGTGCTTTTAACATATAAACGATTGGCAGCTGAAGAAGGTTATCAAAGATTACAAGAAGCATTTAAAAATAAAGAAGTTTTAAAAGAAAAAGTTGCTGAAGTTCTTTCTAGTGGATTAGTAGTTATTGTTGATGAAGCTAGAGTTTTTATTCCAGCTAGCTTAGTATCAGATCAGTATGTTGAAGATTTAAAAGATTATCAGAACAAAGAAATAGAATTTATGATAATAGAATTTAATCCGAGAAGAAGAAGAATAATTGGTAGTAGAAAAGAATTAATCAAATTAGAAAAAGAAAAACAAGAAAAAGATTTATTTGATAAAATTGAGGTTGGTATGGTTATAAATGGACGCGTGAAAAATGTAACTGATTTTGGTGCATTTATTGATCTTGATGGAGCAGACGGGTTATTGCATATCTCAGAAATGTCTTGGGGTAGAATTAAAAATCCAAGCTCAGTATTAAAAGTAAATGAAAATATTGATGTATTAGTTAAAGAAGTCGATAAAGATAATAAAAAAATTGCATTAAGCCTTAAATTTGAAGGTCAAAATCCATGGAATAATGCTACTGAAAAGTTTGCAATAGGCAATGTTGTAACTGGTAAAGTTGCAAGAATGACAAATTTCGGTGCATTTATTGAATTAGAACCAGGGATTGATGCATTATTACATGTTTCACAAATCTCAAAAAAACATGTTGATAAACCATCAGACGAGTTGAAAATAGGTGATGAAATAACAGCAAAAATAGTCGATTTTAAAGAAGAAGAAAAGAAAATTAGTTTAAGTATTAAAGCTCTTGAAGCGGAAAATACAGATGAAGAAAGTGAGTCTGAGGATATACAGAAAGATATTCAAACTAGTTCAGTAGATGATAACAACTTAGAATTAGACGATTAATTTGACAAGGGGTATAATGGTGATTAATAATTATGAGAGTTTTAAAAAAGAGGTTTATTT
This sequence comes from Eubacteriales bacterium, assembly GCA_046546235.1. Lineage (GTDB taxonomy): Bacteria > Bacillota > Clostridia > Lachnospirales > DSM-24629 > JBKGYG01. Next base: position 11,288 of record JBKGYG010000038.1, read on the forward strand.
TTTAACTAATATCGATTTAAATGCCTATAAAGAGCGTCAAATGAAAAGAAGAATTGACTCGCTTATTAAAAAGAATTCTTATGAAAATTATAATGATTATATTAAAGCGATTAAAAATAATAAAGATTTATTTGAAGAGTTTATTAATTACTTAACTATAAATGTATCGGAGTTTTACAGGAATCCTGAGCAATGGAGAGTTTTAGAAGAAGAAATATTACCACATTTATTTAATATTTTTGGTAAAAAACTTAAGATATGGAGTGCAGCTTGTTCAACTGGTGATGAACCATATTCTTTAGCGATGTTACTTAGTAAATATATTCCGCTTTCTAATGTGGAAATAATTGCTACAGATATAGATAAGCAAGTGCTTAATAAAGCAAAAATTGGTCTTTATCATGAGAAAAATCTTGCGGCACTTCCAGAAGAATATAAGAATAAATATTTTAAAAAAATTAGTGCAACATCATATCAGATTACTGATGATATAAAAAGTAGTATAAAGTTTAAACAACATAATTTATTAAAAGACCCTTATCCAAATCATTGTAATCTGATAGTTTGTCGAAATGTTTTAATTTACTTTACAGAGGAAGCTAAAGTTTCTATTTATAAAAAGTTTAATCAGGCGCTACAGCATAATGGGATATTATTTGTTGGTAGCACAGAACAGATTATCAATCCAAAACGATATGAGTTAAATTGTTATAAATCTTTTTATTATCAAAAAGATAATGAATTAGAATGAAGTAGTTGAATTAAGTATTGTGATAATAATTCTGTATTGTTTAAAATTTCTTCAATATCAATATAATACATAGGATCATTATAATATTTTTTAAAAGTTGAGGTTTGCAATTTATTCCAAGCAGGAATAAAAGCACCTCTTTTTTTAATGTAACAATTAGAAGCTTTTGCTTTTTCACGTCTAGAGGGGGTAACATATAAGCCAACACTTTTATGAATGGCTTGGTCTTCTTTTGGCAAGTAATAATAGTTTTTATAATCTGAGAAAAAATGTTTTAATTCGTCTTTAATTATACTTATTTTAATTAATATTGATTTTTCTTTTATATCTAAACTAAAGTATTTGTTCTTATAATTAATAGGTTTGGGCAATAAATAATTATGATTAATATTTATATTAAGGTAGTCATCATTTTTATAAATAGAATAGTTATCTAATAAAGAACCTTGCTTTATATCTTTAAATAAGTAGATATATTGGAGTATTGGAATTAAATTAAATAAGCCCTTTAAATCATCTTCATTGTGTAGAAGTAATTTTTCTCTAAGATCCAAATTATTTGTTTTAACAAAATGATAAAAATACCCTATTAGTTCTTTACCACTATATAAATCATTTCTTTTAATATTAAAGAAAGTTTCTATTTTCTTTAATTTCAAACTAGTTAATCCAAAAATAGTTTTATATGGTTTAATATTTTTGTAAACATCATATGAATAAATGTTGTTGATTTTTGAATCAAGTTTATGCTTTTCACTACGATACTCTATAAAAGGAATATCAAATGAATCACCATTATAATGAAAAATAGTATTAAATTTATTGGAGAAATCTAAAAAAACTTGTATAACTTTTTTTTCATCTGATAAAGATTCGCATAACCATTGTTTTAAATACCATGAGTTACTATCAGAATAAATACATCCGATTAAATAAATGATACTTCTTTCTCTTGAAAATCCAGTCGTCTCAATATCAAATATAAGTAAATCCTTACTATTTATATTAACTTTATCCAGAATTTTAATATTATCTTTATTATTTAAAATAATAGTTTTTGTATACATACATACACCGCCAAATGTAATTTTTTATCTTAATTATATTGTACATAAAAAAAATGAAAAAATAAATCGTTTCTAAAAATTGGACACGCTATTAAGTTATTAATCATAAAATATAATATAAGTTTATAAAATGGACACGATAACCCAGTGCTAATATTATTGTAAGAGGTGAGAATTATGATGTATAATGTATTGTTCTTAGTCCCTCTAATTGCTGGAATTGGAACTATAGTTGAAAAAGCAGGAGTAAAAGAAAAATATATTCCTCTTGTCAACTTATTCAATGGTTTAGTATTAGGATTAATTACAGAATCAAAAGACTTTAGGAACGGTTTTGTAATAGGATTATATTTAGGATTAAGTGCATCTGGTTTTTCAAGATGTTCTATTGACATATTTAAAGATATATATTTAAAAAACAAAACATATAAGTAATGCCAAAACTGCTAAAACACAACACTATATTAATTGCATATAATAATATAACTTATATTATTAATTAAACTTCCTCAATTAAGGTACAAAATGCATAAAAAAAGAAGGTGAAAATATGTCAAAAAAAATAAAATTAACAGTTGATAATACGGATACTGAAAAAGAAGCTCTTTATTTATTAAATAAAAATTATACTGTAGTTAAATTAAAAAATGTTATTGATATTCTTGGAAATAAATATTTTCGTTTAACTGATTTAACTGATATTTTAAATCTTAAAGTTGAAGGGAAAGGGGAAAGTATCAATATTATCACTGCTGAAACTGAAGAAAATAATAAAGATGAAACTAAAGATGAAGAAAATCAAGAAAAAAACAATAATTCATTAGAAGGAAAAAGAATTGTATTAGATCCAGGTCACCATGAAGGAGTTAATATTAGCCCCGTAGATAAGAGCTATTCAGAAGGTAATTATGTATTAAAAGTTGCCTTGCATTTAGAAAAATTACTTAAAGAAAATGGGGCACAAGTGTTCTTAACAAGAAATGATGGTAATGCCATATCTCTTAGTGATAGAGGAGAAAAACATAAGGATAAAAAACCACATGTATTTATTTCCATTCATACGAATGCTATGGGAAGTAAGGTGCAGACTCAGGCAAGAGGTACGGAAATTATTTATAGTGTTAAGCATCCAAAAGATGAAGAGATAGCTAAAGTTATGATGGAAAAAATTGCAGATATTTTAGGGGTAGAAACAAGACGTGTGTTTAATCGTTTAAGTTCCAATAGTACAGATAATAATCCGATAGATTGGTATGGTGTTATTCGTTCTTCAGTTACAGAGTTTACGCATAGTTTTCTTATTGAAGGAGCATTTCACGATAATCCCAATGATCTTAGTATATTAACTGAGAATGAAGGTTACAAAACATATGCTAAAGGTATATTTGAAGCATTAATAAAATATTTTAATAGTTAAGGTTTACATCTATAATATCAGAAATGAAGGATAAGTTCTTCATTTCTTTTTTTGTTGTTTTTTGTTATAATTAATTTTTGTAGAGATTAAATATTTAGGGGAATACTATATTTGAATAAATTTATGATAGAAAGTAAGGTGATAGATATGCTTGATTTAGAAAAAAGAAATATAGAAATTCAAGAAGATGAAGCCCAAAGACAAAAAGAGATAATAAAGGAACTTTATAATATAAATAAAAAGAAGTATAAAAAGACAGGTAAGCATAATTATTTTTATATACAGACATATGGTTGTCAAATGAATGCAAGAGATTCAGAGAAATTAAAAGGAGTATTAGAATCAAGTGGATATGTTGAAACAAAAAATGAAGAGGATGCAGATTTTATTATATATAATACTTGTACTGTAAGAGAAAATGCCAATCAAAAAGTATTTGGAAGAATTGGTCATTTAAAAACACTAAAAAGGAAAAAACCAGATTTAATAATAGCTTTATGTGGTTGTATGATGCAGGAAGATACAGTTATAGAAAAAATTAAAGAAAGTTATAAACATATTGATATCATATTTGGTACTCATAATATATATAAATTAGCGGAATTAATTAAAACAAAATTAGATACAGATGATATGGTAATTGATATTTGGAAGGAATATAAGGAAATAGTTGAAGATTTACCAAGTATTAGAAAAGAAAAGTTCAAGGCAAGTGTTAATATTATGTATGGATGCAATAATTTTTGTAGTTACTGTATTGTACCTTATGTTAGAGGACGTGAAAGAAGTCGTAATTCTAAAGATATTATTGGAGAGATAAAAGAATTAGTTTCAGATGGCGTTATTGAAATAATGTTATTAGGACAAAATGTTAATTCCTATGGTCAAACTTTAGAAGAAAATATGACTTTTGCACAACTATTAAAAAAGGTTGAAGAAATAGAAGGATTAAAAAGAATTCGTTTTATGACTCCTCATCCAAAAGATTTGTCTGATGAACTTATAAATGTTATTGGTAAGTCAGATAAAATTTGTAGCAATATACATTTGCCTTTACAATCAGGAAGCAGTAGAGTTTTAAATAAAATGAATAGAAAGTATACAAAAGAAGATTATTTATTATTAGTAGCAAAAATCAAAAAAGCACGTCCTGATGTTGAACTAACTACTGATATTATTGTTGGTTTTCCTGGTGAAACTGAAGATGATTTTAATGAAACTTTAGAAGTAATAAAAAAAGTAGAATATATAAATGCATTTACTTTTATTTATTCTAAGAGAACTGGAACCCCTGCTTCTAATATGGACAAACAATTACCTGATGACGTAGTAAAAGATCGATTTAACCGACTTTTGGAGGTTTTAAAACCAATATCATTAAAAAAAACAAATGAAAAAATAGGCAAAATCTTTGATGTATTAATAGAAGATGTGAATAAGCAAGATAAAAAATATGTAACTGGAAGATTATCAAGTAATCATGTTGTTCATCTAAAAGGTTCTACTGATTTAATAGGTAAAATTATTCCAGTTAAAATAATAAATGCTAAAACCTATTATTTGTTAGGAGAAAAAGTAGATAAGTAAAGTAATTAGTGACTAATAAATACTCTAAAACTATTTTGAGATTGCCTCAATAATAATTATTTCATTAAAATAAGCTGTGTTAGTCACTAATTTGAAAGGATTTGAGAGAATAATGGCTAATTTAACACCTATGATGCAACAGTATATAGAGCTAAAAGAAAAATATAAAGATTGTATTCTGTTTTTTCGTCTAGGAGATTTTTATGAAATGTTCTTCGAAGATGCGTTAACAGCATCGAAAGAGTTAGAAATAACTTTGACAGGAAGGGACTGCGGACAGGAGGAGAGAGCGCCTATGTGTGGTGTTCCTTACCATTCCGCGGATAACTATATAAATAGACTTATTGGGAAAGGTTATAAAGTTGCAATATGTGAACAAGTCGAAGATCCAAAAATAGCTAAGGGGATTGTAAAACGTGATGTAGTTCGTATTGTGACACCAGGGACTAATTTAAATCCACAAACCCTAGATGAAAATAAGAATAATTATCTTATGAGTTTATATATTAATAATCAAAACGTTGGACTAGCTACAGTAGATGTTACTACAGGTGATTTTTATGTTACTGAAATTAATAAGTCAAGTAATATTCTAGATGAAATAGCAAAGTTTTTACCTTCAGAAATGATTTGTAATAAAGATTTGTCAGAAGATTTGATACAAGAAATAAAAGAAAGGTATATAACAACGATAAATCAAGTTGAAGACTGGTATTATGATAAAGCTATTTGTGAACAAAAATTACAAGAGCATTTTACCGTACATACATTAGATGGATTAGGCTTAAAAGAGTATGAAGAAGGTATTATTGCTTCAGGTGGATTATTACAATATTTATATGAAACACAGAAAAATTCTCTAAATCATTTAACAACAATTATACCATATACAACTGATTCTTTTATGATGTTAGATAGTTCA
>JBKGYG010000039.1:0-16914 GCA_046546235.1 Eubacteriales bacterium
TATATATTGAAGAGGTGAAAGTAGTGATTTTATTATTAACATTAAATCCTTCTATCTTAAGGACAAGCATTATAGAAGGGGTTGAATTAAATACAATTAATAATATTACTGATTATAAAGTTGAATTTAATGATGGCTTAATTTACGCAGCAAAAACTATTAAAACTTTACAGGGTGAAACAGTTATGTTAGGTTTTTTGGGAGGCCCAGGCGGAAGGTTTATGAAAAATTATTTAGTAAAGAATAAAATAAAATCAGATTTTACCTGGTTAGATAAAGATATTAAAACTATTCATAAGATTTTAGATTCAATTAATGGAACAGAAACTATTATGAAAAACCATGGTATAAACGTAGATAATAAATTAGTAAGATTTTTATTCCAGAAATACCAAAATCATTTAGCTAATATTTCTACGGTGGTTTTTTCTGGGGAAATACCTAATGGGTTGACTGAAAATGAATTAAAAAAAATTATTAGTCTTGCAAAAGAAAAACATAAAAAAGTTATTATAAATTTGGAAAACAATATATATGTAAAAATGTTAGAATGTGGGATTACTTCAGTGGCTATTCTAAATAAAGATAGTTTAAGTTTAATGAATATTGATATAAAAGATAAAGAAGATATGCTTAAAAAATGTTATCAATTACTTTTAGATTATCGTTTGAAATATATGATGATTGATTTAGATGAGGAAGGAATATATACATTAACAAAAAATAAGATTTGTTTCGCTCATTACCCTGAACATGTTGATGAAGTTAAGCTAACTGGGTTAAAGGACACCTTAGTAGGAAGCTTTGCTTTAGGACTAGATAGACAATACGAACAAGAAAGGTTAACAAAATTAGTAGCAGCAGTTGGATTAGCTTATAGAAGTAAAAGTGAGATATGTCGAAAGGATATAGACTATTATCATAAAAGGGTAAAAGTCTTAGAGATTATGAGTAAGTCAAAAGGCTTTATAAAAATATCGCAGTAATTTATAATATATGACGACAAAGTACAAATAAATAACTATATCTTATAATATGAAGTCGAATATGTTATGTTCTAAAGGAATGTTGCGATATCTAAAACTTTTAATCCCCAATATTATCATTTATAATTTGTATAAAGAGGTACAAGTATAAGATTTCCTCTTAGGCGCAAAAAGTAGATATGGGGGTTTTGAAATTGCATACCATGTATTTGGAAGGCGTTAGGAAGGTAACAGTAGAAAAGAATAAAAAATTAGAAATGCAATATTATATTACAGAATTAGATCATTATATAGCAGATCATTTAACACAGATTTATGGTATTGAGATTATCAATAAGGTTGATGAAAAGGGTGGTACATATTATGAAAAAGAATGTGTGACTAATTTGTCTTTTTCAAAAGATTATGTTCAAAGGTTAATTAATATATTAATGAATAATCTTGTTACTCCTGTCTGTATGATAGAAATTATTGATGAATTAATGAATGATTCACAACTAGCTGGATAGATTAAGATACACTTATAGTAATCTTTTTAAGTATTTAAGGTTATTATAAGTGTTTTTATTTGTTAGTAGTTCTTGTATAATAATAAATAACTAATGATAAATTAAGGTGATAATATGCTAGTAAAAAAATACAAAACAGTATTAGGAGAAGGAAAAGGGGAAATCATAGAAAAAAAATCTAAATTTATAGCTACTGTTAAATCAATAAAAAATGAGCAGGAAGCTTTTAACTTCATTGAATTAATGCGTAAAAAATACTATGATGCAAACCATAATGTATATGCTTTTGTGATTGGTTCGAAAAATGAAATACAAAGATATAGTGATGATGGAGAGCCTAGTGGCACAGCGGGGTTACCAGTACTAGATGTTCTTAAAGGAGAAGAGGTAAAAGATACACTTATAGTTGTAACGAGATATTTTGGAGGAACATTATTAGGCAAAGGGGGCTTGGTGAGGGCGTATTCTCAAGGAGCAAAAGAAGGGCTTAGCAAAAGTATAATTATTGAAAAGATATTATACCAAAAAGTAAATATAAAAGTAGATTATACTATATCAGGTAAATTACAACATTATTTAAACGAGAATGGGATACATATTATGGAAACAATATATTTGCAGGATGTTACGTTTGTGGTTTTAATAGAAGAAGATAAAATTGATAATGTTATTAATGATATTGTTGATATAACAAATGGAGATGGAATAATTGATATGTTAAATAAATTCTATGGTGCTTTGGTAGATAAAGAGGTAATAATTTTTTAATAGCAACATTCTATTTTTTCAGATGATTGGCACTTAAAATATGTATCACCAATTGAGCAAGTTTAATTAGCTGAGATATTAAAGCAGCTGGAACGAATCGGGAAGCCGCCGATGTTCTAGTTATTTATGTTTTTGAATACAATATATAAAATCTATATTAAGGGTGTACTATGGGATTTAGTAAGAAAATAAATAAGATTATCGTTTTGTTTAGCGTTATAGTTATATTTAGTTTATATACTTTTATAATGCCAACGTTACAAGAAGTTATTTTAATAAATGAAGATAGAAAAATGGCAATTTATAGTGTTGAAACAGAAGATAAAAAAATTGCTATTTCTTTTGACGAAGGATGGGGAATGGATCGGACAGAAGAAATATTAGATGTTTTAGAAGAATATAATGCTAAAGCCACGTTTTTTTTAGTAGGATCATGGGTAGAAACCTACCCAGATGATGTTAAGTTAATTGCAAGGCGAGGTCATGATTTAGGAAATCATTCAACTACACATCCTTTAATGACTGAGTTAAATAGGGAGCAAATAGTTGAAGAGATTGAAGGTGTTCATAATCAAGTAAAAAAACTTACTGGAAAAGATATGATTTTGTTTAGGCCACCGTATGGGGCCTATGATAATAAAATGATTGAAGTAGCAGAGGAATGTAATTATTATACTATAAAGTGGAATGTAGATTCTTATGATTGGAAGAGTGAAAGTGTAGAAAAAATCACAACATCTGTATTAAAAAGTGATCAATTAAAAAATGGTTCGATAATTTTGTTTCATAATAATAGAAAATATACAAAAGAAGCCTTGGAAATTATTTTAGCAAGGCTTAAAGAAGAAGATTATGAGATTGTATCTATATCTGAAATTATAATAAGAGAAGATTATCATTTAGATGCAACAGGTCGTCAAATAAAGGATGTAATTAATAAATAATCCCTTATATCCTTTATATTCCCACTGAACTTTTTCGGAATGTTGAGAATTCTAAAAAATACTTCTAAAATATAGTTTTTTAGAATATGAATAATTATAGACAAACGTTATAATAAACATTTTGAAAAATGAAGGGAGAATGAGGGTAAATGACGGATAAAGTAATAACAAACAACCAGGTAAGTATGATTGGAAAAGTTTTGACTAAATTTAAATATAGTCATGAGGTTTTTGGTGAAGGGTTTTATACCTTTAAAGTTGAAGTTCCTAGATTAAGTAACACAGTTGATATTATACCAGTTTTGATATCGGAACGTATAGTAGATATTAACAATGAAATAGTTGGTAAACTTGTAGAATTCAAGGGACAGTTCAGATCATATAACCGAGAAGAAGATGGGAAAAACAGGTTATTACTTACAGTATTTGTAAGAGAAATAAATGTTTTAGAGGATGATAAAATCACTAAAAATCCAAATTATATATACCTAGATGGTTATATTTGCAAAGATCCTGTTTATCGAACAACACCTTTTGGGAGAGAAATCACTGATATTTTATTAGCAGTTAATAGACCTTATAATAAGTCGGATTATATTCCTTGTATAAGTTGGGGGCGAAATGCTAGGTTTTTAGATGAATTTAGAGTCGGAGAGCATATAAGAGTATGGGGACGAATTCAGAGTAGGGAATATCAAAAAAAATTATCAGAAGATAAAGTAATTACAAGAACTGCTTATGAAGTTTCCATATCTAAAATAGAAGTTGTTGATAGTGAAGATTAAATAAGTTTAATAGTAAAGTAGTAATGTTTTAATTACATTGCTATTTTTTTTGGTGAAAGATAAAAAAGTTGATTATACGTTATAACTATAATATAATAAGATTTGTAATAAAAAAATTAGTAACCAGGATAAACAGTATAGGGGCTGGTTTTATGAGAAAAGGTTTTATTCAGGTGTATTGTGGTAGTGGAAAAGGCAAAACTACTGCAGCTATAGGTCAAGGTATAAGAGCAGTAGGTCAAGGTATGAAAGTTATTATGATTCAATTTCTAAAAGGGAAGCCTACAGGTGAAGTTGAAGGGTTGAAACGATTAGAACCTGAGTTTAAAGTTTTTAGATTTGAAAAGCAGACGAAATTTATTTTTGAGATGTCGAAAGAAGAGAAAAATGACATGATAAGCGATATAAAAAATGGGCTTAATTTTGCAAAAAAAGTGCTAGATATAAGAGAATGTGATATACTAATTTTGGATGAAATATTGGGCGTTGTAGAAAGTGAACTATTATCAATTGAAGAATTAAAAAGTCTAATAAAAAGTAAACGCGAAGATATGGAATTAGTAATTACGGGTAGAGTTATGCCTAAAGAATTATATGATGATGTAGATTATATATCAACTATTGAAGAGACTAAACATCCTTTTTATAAAGGGGTAACGGCTAGAAAAGGAATTGAGTATTAATTTGACAATTATTTTTACTAATGATATAATAATATGAAATTTAGAGTAAGGTAGAGGTGCATTTTTTATAAGTAAAGAGTTGGATGTGTTCAGGCGCAAAAGATAACTTTTGAAAGGAAAAGATGCCGAAGAGTAGAAAGTCCTGTAAGTTTCTTCTCTGGGTATATGGTGAATAATCGTATAACTGTCATCAGATGATGGAGTGCTACCTAAAGATTATAATTTAAAATTAATTATTTAATATATAATCTTTAGCCGGCAGATAGCCGGCTTTTTTTCGGAAACTGTGCTGAAAAAGGTTTTTTTATGACGATAATTGGTAGTTTTTAATTTCAATAAATTACTATATGTCATATTCTTATAAAAATATAAATAATTACTTAGGAGGATTATTAATGAAGAAAATTAACTTAGCAGTTGTAGGAGCGACTGGAATGGTTGGTAGAACATTTTTAAAGATATTAGAAGAAAAGAACCTGCCTATAGAAAACTTTTATGTTTTAGCTTCAAAACGATCTGCTGGTCAAAAAATTATTTTTAAAGGGAAAGAGTACATTGTTGAGGAATTAACAGAAAACTCTTTTGACAAAGATATTCATATTGCACTGTTTTCTGCAGGCGGTGGAACTAGTGAAAAATTTGCCCCTATAGCAGCAAGTAAAGGTTGTATTGTTATAGATAATAGTTCAGCTTGGCGTATGGATCCTAATGTACCTTTAGTTGTTCCAGAAGTGAATCCAGAGGATATTTTTAAGCATAATGGTATTATTGCTAATCCTAATTGTTCAACAATTCAGGCCGTAGTTGCTCTTAAGCCATTACATGAAAAATATGGTATTAAAAGAGTCGTTTATTCAACGTACCAAGCTGTTTCAGGAGCAGGTATGGACGGTTGGAATGATTTAGAACAAGGTATTAAAGGAAAGGAACCTGAAAAATTCCCTCATCCTATCTATAATAATTGTTTGCCACATATTGACGTTTTCTTAGAAAGTGGTTACACAAAAGAAGAAATGAAAATGGTAAATGAAACTAGGAAGATATTACATGACCCAGAGATGAAGATTACTGCAACTGCTGTACGCGTTCCAGTTTTTAACAGCCATAGTGAAGCTATTAATTTAGAATTTGAAAAAGAATTTGTTTTAGATGAGTTAAAACAAGTGTTAAAAGATGCATCTGGAGTTATTGTACAAGATAATGTAGAAAATAATGTATACCCAATTGCGACATTAGCAACAGGTAATGATGAAGTTTTTATTGGAAGAATTCGTAGAGATGATAGTGTAGAAAATGGCGTTAATATCTGGGTGGTAGCTGATAATATTAGAAAAGGAGCTGCTGCTAATGCAGTTCAAATAGCAGAAGTAATCATTAATCAGGGTTAATTTTTAATAAAATCTAAAAATAGGAGGTTTTTTATGTCGTTATTTAAAGGAGCAGGAGTAGCAATAGTAACACCTTTTACTGATGAAATGGAAGTTAACTTTAACAAATTAGAAGAGCTTATAGACAATCAAATCAATAACAATATGGATTGTATTCTAATTTGTGGAACCACAGGGGAATCATCAACGTTAACAGATGAAGAACACTTAGAGTGTATAAATGTCGCAGTTCAAAAAACTAATGGTAGAGTCCCAGTTATTGCAGGAACAGGAAGTAATGATACTAGACATGGTATAGAGCTATCAAAGAAAGCAGAAAAGTTAGGTGCAGATGGTTTGCTTGTTGTTACACCTTATTATAATAAAACTACTCAAAAAGGATTGGTTGAATACTATACAGATATAGCAAAATCGGTAAATATTCCACTTATGCTTTATAATGTTCCTTCAAGAACAGGAGTAAGTATAGAGGCTAAAACAGTAGCAGAGCTAGCTAAGATTGATAATATTACAGCTTTAAAAGAAGCAAGTGGAGATATAGCACATGCACTAGACGTAGTCGATTATTGTGATGGAAATATTGATATATATTCTGGGAATGATGATCAAGTAGTTCCGCTTTTATCAATTGGTGGGAAAGGTGTAATCTCTGTTGTAGGTAATATTTTACCTAAAGAAACTCATGATATGGTTGCTAAATATTTAGATGGTGATCAAAAGGGTGGATTAGAGTTGCAATTAAAATTATTACCTGTTATTCGAGAACTTTTTTCTGAGGTTAACCCTATACCTGTAAAAGAAGCATTAAATCTATTGGGTTACAATGTTGGACCTTGTAGAAAACCTTTAACATCAATGGTGGATTCAAATAAAGAACAATTGAAAAAGGCTTTAATAAATTACGGTTTAAATGTTATTAAATAGATTTTTGATTTAATATATATAAATTATCTTATATGTAAATAAGTCATAAGATATAAAAGGAGTTATACTAATGATAAAAATAATTATGCACGGTTGTAATGGAAAGATGGGGCAGGTAATATCTGGGCTTGTAGCTGATGATTCTGAAGCTAAAATTGTTGCTGGAATAGATGCTTTTGATAATATAGATAATAAATACCCTGTTTTTACAAATATTAATGAGTGTGAAGTTGAGGCAGATGTTATTATTGACTTTTCTATTGCTAAAGCAGTAGATTCATTAATTGATTATGCTAAAGAAAAGGTATTGCCTTTAGTTCTATGTACAACAGGTTTATCTGAGGAGCAATTGGCAAAAGTTAAAGAAGCTAGTGAAGATATACCTATATTAAGATCTTCTAACATGTCTTTAGGAGTTAATGCTTTAGTGAGTTTAGTAAAAGCTGCAACAGAGATTTTAGGCAATAGTAATTATGATATAGAAATAATTGAAAAGCATCATAATCAAAAAGTTGATGCACCTAGTGGTACTGCAATTATGTTTGCAGAAGCAATAAATGAAGTTCTAAATAAAAACTTTAAGTATAATTATGATAGACATACCCAGACTGAAAAAAGGGAAAAAGAAGAAATAGGAATGCATACTGTAAGAGGTGGTACAATAGTAGGAGAACATTCTATTCTTTTTGCTGGGCTTGATGAGGTAATAGAGTTTAAGCATACAGCACAATCAAAGGCTATTTTTGGTAATGGTTCAGTAAAAGCAGCTAAATACCTTGTTAATAAAGAAAAGGGTATGTATGATATGAATAATGTAATATTTGGATAGATAAAAAGCTTGTTGACAATAGTCAACAAGCTTTAGTTTTATTTCACTGAGATATGCTTTTACTCAGCTAATCGTGCTAATAATTGATTGCTTCTTTGAATAAATTTAGTCATAGATTCTGGGGGTAAAGGTTTATGACTTAAGAGTGCCAAGTCATAAAGTTGTTCGCAGAACATTTTTACATCTTCTTGTTTTTGCTCATCATCTTTGTGTTCTAGAACATATTGAACTAATTGATTTTTCTTATTTAGCACAAGGGTTTCGTCATTTGGCATATTCTGTCCCATGCCTGCAAAACCATACATTTTACTCATTTCTTGCATTCTTCTTGATTGTTCAGAAAGAAGCATCATTGATGAAAGATTCTCTGACTTAAGAGTTTCTACTTTTACTTTCAGATCTTCTTTAGCTAAGACTTTTCTAAACAAACCTTCAAGTAATTCAGTTGCTGTTTTTAATTCTTCTTCATCAGAATCTTCTTTTAAGTTATTTGATAAGTCGGAATCTATGCGTAAGAATTTAACATCTTTTTCATTAGATTCCATATGGGTTATAAAAGGTTGATCAATTGAATGGTTTAATATAATAGCATCCATTTCATGTTCTTTAAATAGTTCAATATATTGTGATTGTTGTTGTTCGTCTGTTACATAAAAAACTTCGTTTTTATTTTTGTCCTTATTTTCATCTAGATAATCTTTTAATGAAATATATTTGCCATATATGGTTTTATAGATAATGATATCTTTAACTTTTTTGTAAAACTTATCATCTTTTAAAGAACCAAATTTTATAAATGGATGAATATCGTCCCAATATTTAATAAAGTCATCTTTTTCTGTCTTATAAAGACCTGTTAGTTTATCAGCTACTTTTTTAGTAATGTAATCAGATATTTTCTTAACAAAACCATCATTTTGAAGGAAACTTCTTGATACATTAAGAGGAAGATCAGGACAGTCAATTACACCTTTTAATAATAGTAAAAATTCAGGTATTACTTCTTTAATATTATCTGCAACAAATACTTGGTTGTTAAATAATTTTATTCGACCTTCCATTGTATCAAATTCGTTACCAATTTTAGGAAAATAAAGAATGCCTTTTAAATTAAAAGGATAATCCATGTTTAAATGTATCCAGAATAAAGGTTCTTTAAAGTCCATAAAAACCTTTTTGTAGAACTCTTTGTACTCTTCTTCAGTACATTCATTAGGATGCTTCAACCATAATGGGTTAGTATCGTTAATAGGAGTTTCTTCCTGTTGGTCTTCCTTTTCATTTTCTTCTTTCTTATCTTTTGATACATTTTCAAAATAAATATCATATGGCATAAAACCACAGTATTTTTCTATAGTGCTTTTTAATGTATATTCATTAAGAAATTCTTTGCCATCTTTACCTATGTGTAAGGTTATAGTAGTGCCTCTTTCGGTACGTTCACTTTCAGTTATTTCATACTCTGTACCACCATCACATTCCCAAAAGACAGGGGTTGAACCATCTTGATAGGATAATGTATCAATTGTTACTTTATCTGCAACCATAAACGCAGAGTAGAAACCTAAACCAAAATGTCCGATAATCTGTTCTTGACTAGCTTTATCTTTGTACTTATTAAGGAAGTCTTCAACACCAGAAAATGCTATTTGATTAATATATTGTTTGATCTCATCTTCTGTCATTCCAATACCGTTATCGATGAATTTGATAGTTTTTTTCTTTTCATCAAGCTTTACGTCTACTCTAAAAACAGTATCATCTGGTAGAGTATATTCACTCATTACGTCTAGTTTTTTAAGTTTAGTTATGGCATCACATGCATTTGATATAAGTTCTCTTACAAAAATATCATGATCAGAATAAAGCCATTTTTTAATAATAGGAAATATGTTTTCGCTGTGGATGGATAAGCTACCACGTTCTTTACTCATTTATATCCCTCCTAGATATTTTTTTGATAACTTGAACTAAGATGTTTACTTATATAGTTCAAGTTGAAATGTAAAAATCCTCAATTAATATAATAGTACGAGGTTTATTGTGTGTCAAGACAAAATTAGCACTCTCCTATAAAGAGTGCTAATTAACAGTGTTTTATTCAAAAAGAATATTATGTTTGTTAAAAAATTTTTCAACAGATTTATCCCATAGTTGCTCAAGGGTTTTATCTTTGGTGAAGATTTGCAAGGAGGTTCCTGTTGTGCATGTTAATGCTGTTCTATCGTATTTAAGGTTTATAAACAAGCCATTAACTTGTTCGTTTATTATATCTATATTATTATGTTCAATAAATGTTTGTTTTTTATCTGGGGATAAAGAAAATATAATCTTTAAATACAAAGGTGTTTTTTGTCCCTTAATCATATGAAATACAGTATCTTTAATCTGATTCCATTGAATAAGTTTTTGGTTACCTATTATCTCTATTTCATCAGAAGATAAATATTTCTTATTAAGTGTTCCCGTTATTTTAAAATCAGTTAATGATGATACTTCTACATTTGAAATCTCAAAATCATCAAAAACATTGCTTTTAAATAATTTTTCCATAAAAGGCTTAATTTCAATTATTTTTAATGTTATCATAATCATATCTCCATTTGCTATAATTTTTTAAAAATAGTATTGATGATGTAATAATTTATTTGTTATGATTTATAATATTACTATTATTATGCTTGTTTATATATTACATAAACTTAAGACTCTTTTCAAGTAAAGGTAGGTGATAATATGGAAAAATTATCAAGAACATTTTATAGCAATAAAACACTTGAAGTTGCAAAGTCTTTATTAGGTATGTTGCTAATAAGACAGATAAATAATAAGAAGTTAATATGTCGAATAACTGAAGTGGAAGCATATATTGGTAATATTGACAAAGCTTGTCATGCTTTTGGTGGACGAAAGACTAAACGAACTCAAATAATGTTTGAAGCTCCTGGGTATGCATACATATATTTAATCTATGGTATGTACCATTGTTTGAATTTTGTTACTGAACCTAAAGGAGAACCAAGTGCTATTTTGATAAGAGGAGCAGAACCTGTAGATAATATAGAAGAAATGTCATTGTATCGTTATGGTAAAACATATAAGGAGCTAAATAGTTATCAGAAAAATAATTTTATGAATGGACCAGGCAAATTATGTAAGGCATTGAATATTACTAAGAAATTAAATGGCGCTGATTTACTAGGTGAAGAACTATATGTCTGTACTGATGAAACAAGTCAAAAGCATAAAATTAAAGAAGGTAAACGTATTAATATTGATTATGCAGAAGAGGCTAAAGATTTTTTGTGGAGATTTTATATATGAAAGTATTTACAATGAAAATGAAAGTATTGGAGGTTACAAATGAGGGATCTAAAGATTAAAGATTTTATGCAGTTTATTAATGAAAGCACATCACCTTTTCATGCAGTAATGGAAGTAAAAAAACGTTTAGATAATGTTGGATTTATTGAATTGAAATCAGATAAAGATTGGGATGTAAGGAGAGGGAATCGTTATTATCTAAGCCCATATCCATCTTCTTTATTTGTATTTGATATACCAAAAGAAATAAATCTTAATAATGGTTTTCGTATTATTTCTGCGCATACAGATCAGCCTTGTTTTCGAATAAAACCTTCAACCGAAATGAGGGAAGAGGGTTATTTAAAGATAAATACTGAGGTTTATGGAGGACCAATATTAAACACATGGTTAGATCGACCTTTATCTATAGCAGGGAAGGTAGCATTAAGAAATGAAGATGTTATGAACCCAAAGATTGAATTTATTGACATTAAAAAACCTATTATGATAATACCTAATCTTGCTATTCATATGAATAAAGAAGTGAATAAAGGATTTGAACTAAATAGACAAAGAGACATGATACCTTTAGCAGGAATATTAAATAATCAGTTAAATAAAGAGGATTATTTTTTAGACTTTTTAGCAGAGCACTTGAAGGTTAATATAGAGGATATATTAGATTTTGATTTATTTGTTTATCTTGCTGAAAAGGGTGAAGTAATTGGACTTTATGATGATTTTATTTCTGCACCAAGGTTAGACGATTTGGCTATGGTATATGCTTCGATTAACGCTATTATAGAAACAAAGGCTACTTCAGCAATAAATATTGTAGCACTTTTTGATAATGAAGAAATAGGAAGCAGGACAAAACAAGGAGCTGATTCGGAACTCTTTAGTATGATATTAGAAAGATTAACTATGGAACTTGATATTGATAAAACACAGTATTATCAATCATTAACTAAGTCTTTTATGATCTCAGCAGATATGGCCCATGCACTACATCCTAATCATCCTGAAAAACATGATCCAACTAATCAACCAATGATTGGAAAAGGGATCGTTTTAAAGATTAGTGGCAATCAAAGATACTCTACAGATAGTGAAGCGATAGCTGTTTTTCAACAGATATGCGAAAAAGGAGAAATACCTTATCAAAAGTATGTTAATCGATCAGATGAAGTAGGGGGTAAGACATTAGGTCCTCTAGCGACTGCTTATGTACCTGTTAGAAGTGTTGATGTGGGGAACCCTATGTTAGCGATGCACTCTTCAAGAGAATTAATGGGGGTCGAAGATCATTATCATACTATTGAAGCTTTAAAAATGTTTTTTGCATTATAGACATGAGTAAGGTTAAAGTTTATGGAGATAATAATATATTAAAAATTGCAAAAATCAAGCTAATATGTTAATATAAGGTAGTAATAAAAACTACATTATGTGGTTGTAAGGAGGATTAGTATGGATTATAAAATATTAGTGGATAGTTGTTGTGATTTGCCGCAAGAGAAAAGAAAAGAATCCCAATTTGAAATAGTACCATTAACTATGGAAGTAAATGGAGAGTTTTTTGTAGATGATGAAACATTTGATATCAACGAATATATTAAAAAAATGAAAGCAAGTCCAGTAGCACCAAAAACTGCATGTCCTTCCCCTGAAGATTATTTAAAACGTATTGATGGTGAAGAAAAAAATATTTTTATTGTTACATTGTCGTCTGAATTAAGTGGATCATATAATAGTGCTATTTTAGCAAAAAACATATATGAAGAAGAGCATCCAGGAGAGAAATTTATTTACGTTTTTAACTCTCGTTCAGCTGCTTCTGCAGAAGTTCTTATTGCTTTAAAGATTGATGAATTATACAAGCAAGGTAGAAAAGCAGAAGACATTGTAAAAGAGGTAAGTGATTATATTAGTGAACAAAAAACATATTTTGTACTTGAAAGTTTAGATAATCTTAAAAAATCTGGTAGATTAAGTAATATACAAGCTATTTTAGCTAACGTACTTAATATAAAGCCAATAATGGGAAGCACGTCAGAAGGAACAATTAGAAAGATTGATCAAACCAGAGGCATTAAAAAAGCGTTAGTAAGAATGGCTGAGATTATTGGGGAAGAAAGAGATAAACTTAGTGATAAAATTTGTGGTATATCTCATTGTAATTGCTTAGAACGTGCGCTAGCATTTAAAGATGAATTATTAAAGAGGTATAATTTTAAAGATATTATAATAGTAGAGACAGCAGGAATTAGTACAACTTATGCTAATGATGGTGGAATTGTTGTTGCGGTATAATAATATAGTTACACAAGAATAACTATGAGGTTGTTGACAAAGTCAGCAACCTTTTCATTTAACTATTTTTAATGTATAATAATTTTATAATTCTAGCGTATAGAAAGGAGTGGAGTATGTGAGTGTTGTAGTAGAAACTAAAAATCTTACTATGTATTATTCAGAAACTGCTAAGGGTATAGAAAATGTGAATTTATCAATTTATGAAGGAGAAATATTTGGATTTATAGGACCTAATGGATCTGGCAAGAGTACTACTATAAGAACATTATTGAATTTTATATATCCAACAGGTGGAAGTGCTAAAGTATTTGATATGGATATTGTTCAAAAAGCTAAGAAGATTAGAAAAATAGTTGGTTATTTACCGTCAGAAATATTTTATTATGATGATATGACTAGCAAAGATTTGCTTAGATATTCAGCAAAGTTTTACGGTAAAGTAGATGAAACAAGAATTAAAGATTTATCGAATAAATTACAATTAGATCTTAATAAAAAGATTGAGGATTTATCCTTTGGCAATCGGAAAAAACTTGGAATTGTACAGACGCTTTTACATAATCCAAAGTTAATAATATTAGATGAACCAACTAGTGGACTGGATCCAATTATGCAAAATATATTTTTTGATTTATTAAAAGAAGAAAGAGAAAAAGGGACAACAATTTTTTTCTCTTCACACATATTAAGCGAAGTACAAAAACTTTGTGATAGAGTTGCTATTATAAAAGAGGGAGAAATTATTCAAACAGATAGCATTGAAGATTTGAGAAATAACAATTTTAAAAAGGTAAAAATAGTTTTAGAAGATGATACATATGATATTAACATTGAAGGGATCACTAATAAATTTAAAAAGGGTAATGAAATAAGTTTTATGTATAATGGTCACTCAAAAAAATTGATAAATGTTTTAAAAGATGTTGAAATTATAGATTTGTTAATTGAAGAACCTTCTCTTGAGGAAATATTTATGCATTATTATACAGATTAGAAGGAGGATTGGATATGTTAGTATATATAAGAGAACTCCAACAAAATAAAAAGGGTTTAATTGCTTGGACTATAATTATTGGTTTAATGCTTATACTTATGATTTCTTTATATCCTGAGATAAGTAAAAATAAAGAGGCATTTGAAAATATGCTTGAGTCTATGGGCACTATATTAAAAGTTATGGGGATGTCTGAACTGAATATGGATAATATTCTTAATTACTATTCTTTAGAAGGTTATATTATGATTTCATTATTCGGATCAATTTATGCTGTAATGCTTTCAGCATCAATATTATCTAAAGAACAAAGTGAGAAAACTGTTGAATTTTTATTATCTAAACCAATTTCAAGAATATCAATTGTGTTTCAAAAGTTTTTAGCAATGCTATCTTTAATTATTGTTTTTAACATTGCTTTATCAATAATTGTTTTGATAATGTTTAATATATTTGCAGATACTGCTATTTCTATAAGTTTATTTCTGTGGATATGTTTTGCTCCTTTTATGTTACACATAACACTAGCTTCATTAGGATTTGTAACATCAATATTTATTAAGAAATCTAGAACATCAATATATTATGCATTAGGAATAGTTTTCGTTTTTTATGCAATTTCAATAGTAGCTGGATTGACAGATGTATTTTCGTTTTTAAAAAGTATTTCACCTTTTGATTATGCGAATGCTTCAACAATTATTAGTAATAACGGTATGAAAGGACATCATATTTTTATTATGATATTTGTGATGGTAGCAAGTTTTGTAACGTCAGTATATTTGTTTGAGAGAAAAAATATAACGGTATAATTATAAAATAATGTTTCATCTCTTAAATTTATAAGAGATGATTTTTTTATTTGTTAGAAGTATCAATTGCACAATTTTAATTAGCTAAGAGTTACTTTTGATAATAAATAAGATAACATTGTTGCTATAAAGGAAGATAAAGACTTATGAAACTATGCATTATTGTGAAATGTTTCACAAGGAATATCCAAGTTAGTACATAGGTCTCTTTTATTTTGTCGTTGAAAGAAGATATAACAACATACCCTACACAACAAAAAAACAATTTTGTAAAAACATTTTATAAAATCAATATAGTTAATTGTTATTAATTAAATATCATTTTTTTTCCGATGTTTAGCTATAAAATTTGAATATTTATATTGACTAAGCACAAAAATGAAATTATAATAAAATAACAAACACTTGATTTTTAGGGGCGAAGAGAGCTATGAAAAGTGTAACTATGAAAGATGTTGCAATTGAAGCAGGGGTGTCAACTTCTACCGTATCTCATGTAATAAATAATACTCGATTTGTTGAACAAAGAACTAAGGAAAGGGTAGAAGAAGCAATGGGTAAACTTTCTTATGTACCCAATACATTAGCGCGTAGCTTGCGTAAAAAGTCGACACGTACAATAGGGATTATTATTTCGGACATTAGTAATAGTTTTTTCACAGATATTGTTAGAGCATGTGAAGATAAAGCAAATATGGAAGGATATAATACAATACTTTGCAACTCTGAGGAAGATCCAGAAAAAGAAAAGATGTATCTAAATGTTCTTCAGCAAAAGCAAGTAGATGGTATAATTATATCTCCAACAGGTGGGAATAAGAATCTTATTAGTAAAATAAAAAAATTTATACCCATTGTATTTGTTGATAGATATCTTAACGGAATTGATAATGATTATGTAGGTATTGATAACTATCAAGCGGGGTATAAAGCGGTTAGACATCTTCATAATTGTGGTCATAAGAAAATTGCTGTATTATACAATTTTGCACATTTATCTTGTGTTCAAGAAAGAATAGAAGGTTATAAACAAGCAGTTACTGATTTTAATCTTGAAAAAGACAAGGATTTATTTCTTCCCGTTAATGATGTTGCAAATTGTGATGACACAAGAAATAAAATTATAAGTTATTTGAATAATAAACATATGCCAGAATGCATTTTCGTTTTGAATAATACATTAGCAATTGAATTAATTAGTGTATTAAGAGAACTTCAGTATAAATGTCCGAATGACTTGGCGATTATGAGTGTGATTGATTTTTACTGGGCGTGGGCTTTTCAACCATATTTGAGTATGATACATACTTCAGTGAATGATATTGGCAAGAAAGCTATTGAAATCTTGGTATCAAGAATCAGAGAAGAGGATAAAGAAACAGTTATCTTTCGTACTCCTGTTAATTTGATTGTTCGTGATTCTTGTGGAGCATTGAAGGGGCCAGTACGATTGAGTGAAAGCTCTTAGTGAGCTATAGTATATAATAAAAGGAATAATATATAGATTGATAATATGTATTTAAGTTATTATCGGGTTATCATTTATTCTTTAGGGAAAAACTAAAGTTATTCACTATAATGAAAAAGTGATATAGTAGATTTTACTTACACCGATTTTTAGGTGTAAAGAAAGTAAAATCTATTATATCACTTTTGTTATTTACTGTTGA
>JBKGYG010000040.1:0-16801 GCA_046546235.1 Eubacteriales bacterium
AGGACAAAAGTGGCTTCGCCACGTTCGCAACGCGATTTGTCCCAGCTGATTTTATACTCTTAATTAAAAATGGGCGCATCGTGATACGCCCCTACAAAAAATTAGTATGTTGTACAATTGGCACATATTTTAATTGCCAATTATCTGAAAAATAATATTTCCCTATATAATAAAAAATACTCCCCCTATAAAAGCAAGTAGGTATATTAAATACTTACTTGCTTCTTTAATGCAAAATTTATTTCTTCCAAATAAAACATTGACATTAAGTTTGTATTAGTGTACTATATAAATAGTTATCTAGTTAAGGCATACATTTTCTTTATTAGAATATATCATTAAACTATTACATACCTAATTAAGTTGTTTTTAATAAAAATTAATTACAGATTTAATAACAAATTACTTTATTTTAATTATTTTACACTATATAAATAGTAAACCTTATTTAGAAAAGAGGGCTATTAATTGATATTTAATAATAATATTCCGATATATGTACAGATAATTGATAATATTAAAAAAGAAATAATATCCGGAACTATTCTCCCAGGGGAGAAGCTTCCTTCAACTAGAGAATTAGCTTTAAAATATAGTATAAACCCAAATACTTCACAAAAAATTTATAAGGAAATGGAACGCCAAAATATCTGTTTCACGAAGAGAGGTTTAGGAACATTTGTTACAAATGATATACAAAAAATAAATGAAATTCGCCAACAAATGGCTAATTCATTAATAAAAGACTTTATAAGAGGTATGACAGAATTAGGTTTTTCTATTGAAGAATTAGAAAAAATAATTGTAAATTATAATGATGAAAAATAAATAATTAATAATAATTTTCATCATTTATTCGCAATTAATCAATTATGAAAAAGAAAGTGAGGGTTCTAAATGTTAGAAACTAGAAATCTAACTAAAGGTTTTTTTAGCAAAAAAGCTCTTAGAGGTGTTAACTGCCGAATAGACAATAGTAAAATTTTTGGTCTACTTGGTCCAAATGGAAGTGGTAAAACTACTTTCATGAAAATTGCTGCTGGTTTAATACAGCAAACTTCTGGTCAAATATCTTATAATAACGAAATGATTGGCCCTAGGACAAAAAATAAAATCGCTTATATGCCAACCGAACAGTTTATTTATGGATTTATGAAAATTAAAACTGTAGGGGAATACTTTAATGATTTCTATGAAGACTTTGATGTGGATCGTTATAATCAACTTATTGAGTTTATGAAATTGGATATGAATGATAAGGTTAGTGCTTTATCATCAGGCATGGGTTCTAAACTTAAAATTGCAGCTACTTTATCAAGAAAAGCTGAGCTTTATATGTTAGACGAACCATTAAATGGTATTGACTTAGTAGCAAGAGAGAAAATACTTCAAGCAATTGTTGAAACAGCAAACGAAAACAACACTTTGCTAATATCTAGCCATTTAGTCGATGAAATGGAAAAAATATTGGATGATGTTCTTTTCTTAAAAGATGGGGAAATTGTTTTACAAGGTTCTGCTGAAAAAGTAAGAGAAGAACGTGGTAAATCAATTGTAGAACTATACAAGGAGGTATATGCATAAATGTATCAGTTATTAAAATATGAAATGATTAAGAAATGGAAACTATTCTTAATTGTATTATCAACTGTAATTCTTGCAGAAGGCTTTATATTATATCAACTACTTATTAAAGAAAATTGGTCCACCCCTTTATTTGTTTTTTCATTTATGGCTTTTGGTGGTATGTTTTTTGTATTAATTGATAGTATTAATTCATTTTCATTGGAGCTTCGACGAAAATCTGGTTATATGTTGTTTTTAACACCAAGGAATGGTTATCAGATAGTTGGTGCCAAAGTAATGATATCATTATTAGAACTTTTTATTGGTTTCTTTGTTTATATAGGCCTTGCAAGAATAAATTATTCAGTTCTTAAAAATACAATAAGTGACGAAGCAAATGAATTTATGGATCTCTTAGTTGATCTTATTAGTCCGAATATAAATATTTATGAATTATTTTACGTTTCACTTAATTTAATTTTACAATGGTTATTAATTATTATGAGCGCTTATTTAGCTATAATCCTAATCAAAACATTACTTGCTAACAAAAGATTTACTGGATTTATTAGTTTTATATTTTTTATTGTAATTACAAGTGGTTTAATATATTTCAGCAGTGTTATCAATAATTATTTATCATTTAATTTAAACTTATCAGAAACAGTAGTTGTAAATATTTTAAGTATAATAAACCTTTTAATCTGTGGAATTATATATATAATTTGTGGTAGATTAGTTGATAAAAATCTAAGTTTATAAAAGAAGAAGTGGCTTTGCCACTTCTTCTTTATTTCATTTATTCAACTTTTTCAAATTGAT
The DNA here is from genome assembly GCA_046546235.1 of Eubacteriales bacterium. Classification (GTDB taxonomy): domain Bacteria; phylum Bacillota; class Clostridia; order Lachnospirales; family DSM-24629; genus JBKGYG01. Next base: position 2,389 of record JBKGYG010000040.1, read on the forward strand.
CTTTTCCTACACCACATAGCGGGCAAACCCAATCATCTGGAATATCTTCAAAAGCTGTTCCCGGTTTAATTCCTCCATCTGGATCACCTACTTCTGGATCATATTCATATCCACATACAGTACAAACCCACTTTTCCATACATATTACCCCTTTCTATTGGATTTATCTTTATTATTATCTACTCTAATAATTATATGCTACATTTTCATAAATTACAAATTAATGCTTGTATATTTATCTAATACTTGTCCTACTTCAAACTGCCAATTATCAATACTCTTTTCCATAGCAAGACCTTCATCAATATCAAAGTCAACATACTTTCCATCTTTATATGATACAACTCTATTACTTTTTCCTTCCATTATTAAATCAACTGCATAAGCCCCCATCATAGAAGCATGCATACGATCTACTGCAGTAGGATTTCCACCTCTTTGTAAATGTCCTAAAATAGTTGCACGTGTTTCAATACCTGTAGCTGCTTCTATTGTCTTGGCTAATTGTTCAGAACCACCAATACCCTCAGCTACTATTATTAAGTGATGCTTTTTACCTCTTTCCCTATTTTTAATAATGTGGTCTATTAATTCTTCATCTGAAGGTCTTCCTTTTTCAGGTATCAAAACATCTTCTGACCCATTACAGATACCACACCAAAGAGCAATATATCCAGCATCCCTACCCATTACTTCTACAATGCTGCATCTTTCATGAGAAGTTGATGTATCTCTTACCTTATCAATTGCTTCCATTGCAGTATTTACAGCTGTATCAAAACCTATAGTATAATCTGTACAACTAATATCTAAATCAATGGTTCCTGGAATACCAATTGTATTAATTCCTAAGTTACTAAGCTTTTCTGCTCCTCTAAAGGAACCATCTCCACCAATAATTATCAAACCATCAATGCCATATTTCCTACACATATTAGCACCTTTTCTTTGTCCTTCAACACCCATAAATTCTTTGCAACGAGCAGTATATAACATAGTTCCTCCTCGTTGGATAATATCAGAAACACTTCTGGAATTCATCTCGATAATATCTTCATTTAGCAAACCATTGTACCCTTTTTGGATACCCATTACTCTTATTCCTTTTGCTAATGCTGTCCTTACAACTGCTCTTATAGCAGCATTCATGCCAGGTGCATCTCCACCACTTGTTAATACTCCTATTGTTTTAATTTTATTTTCCATCTTGTATACCTCCAATATGTAAACTTTATTAATAATTACTTCATTATAACTTGTTACATGCCTCAACAAAGGCGGTTGAGGCACAAGTTTCAATGAAAAGATGCGCTTGAAAGCGCGTGCACGTATATCCTCTTTTTTAAAATGCTTTGCTTTTTTTGATTTTATCCATACATTATATTTTAATGTATATTTAATATTTTTTCAATATTCTTTTTCCGTACTCTAACATTTTCCTCACCTAAAACACCTTTCAACTCTACTATTAAACCATGTCCAATAGAAACATTATAATTCTCTTTTAATTGTTTTAAAGAGTTTTCTTCTGTTAAATATATAAATATATCATCATTTCCATTATAGTTTTCTATGATTTTATATACTTTATACTTTAATTTTTGATAAAGATTATAATTTTTAAATTGAAGCCAAAGTGTAGAAGGTACTAACTCAAAAGGTATCATTTTCTCACATATTAATTTTGATTGTTCATCTTCTGAAACACTAACTCTTCCTGAAATATATAACTTTTCATCCTCTCTTAACCAATCACTATAACTATCATAATCTTTGGGAAATATGATTACTTCAACAATTCCATATAAGTCTTCCAAAGTAATAAATGCCATTAATTTGTTGTTTCTAGTTGTCTTTATAGTCTTATTAGTAATCAATCCTCCAATAATCACCTTTTTACCATCTTGTATTGTTGTATTTTCTACAGATTCTTCATTATTATTCTGAAAATCTAAACTAGTGGCAGTTACATTATTTTGCCACTCCTTTGCATAAGCCCCTAATGGGTGCCCACTTATATATATCCCTAATACTTCTTTCTCATAGGCTAATAATACCTCTTCCGGATATTCACCTACATCTGGTAATTGTTCCTCAAGATTCACCAATCTATTTGCTTCATCCATATCAAAAAGGGTTATCTGACCGTCAATTGTACTTTTTCTTTTCTGAATAACACTATCTAGTATAGTCTTATAAGCTTGCATATACTGCTTTCTTTTCCCTCTTAATGAATCAAACGCCCCTGCCTTAATTAAACTCTCTATTGTTCTCTTATTTAAATCTCTAGACTTTATACGTTCAATAAAGTTAGTAATACTAGTGTATTTATCATTTTTTTCTCTTTCTTCTACTATAGAATTAATTGCTGATCTACCTACATTCTTTATTGCTGACAACCCATAACGTATAGACTCATTTGATACAGAAAAAGCGCCATACCCTTCATTTATATCAGGAGGTAATAAATCTATGCCCATTTTTTTACAAGTGGCAATATACTCAGAGACTTTTGTTGAATTATCCATTATTGAAGTCAAAAGAGCTGCCATAAATTCAACAGGATAATAAGATTTTAGCCAAGCTGTCTGGTATGCTACAATTGCATATGCAGCAGCATGACTTTTATTAAAAGCATATTTAGCAAAATCTGTCATTTCATCAAATATCTTAATAGCAGCTTCCTCACTTATTCCATTATTTACGCAACCTTTTACCCCTTCTTTTTCATTTCCATAAATAAAGTTCTTTCTCTCTTCCTCCATAACTTTAGCTTTCTTTTTTGCCATAGCACGACGTACCAAATCGCTTCTACCAAGGGTATAACCTGCCAAATCTCTAACAATTTGCATGACTTGTTCTTGATAGACAATACAACCATATGTAGGCTCTAAAATAGGCTCTAAGTCCTTACATAGATAAGAAATAGAATCTTTATTATTTTTACCTCTCAAGTATTTTGGTATAAAATCCATAGGTCCAGGACGATAAAGCGAAATTCCTGCTATAATATCTTCAATATTTCTAGGTTTTAGCTCTTTCATAAAATTTCTCATACCAGTGCTTTCTAATTGAAATACCCCTTCTGTTTTACCAGAACTAATAAGATTAAATACGTTTTCATCTTCTTCATCTATTGAATTAATGTCAATTATTATACCTTTACTAAGCTTTATCTGTTTTACAGCATTTTGAATAACTGTTAGTGTTCTAAGCCCAAGAAAATCCATTTTTAATAATCCTAATTCTTCTAACGTTGTCATAGGAAATTGTGTAGTAATAGCATCATCTGATGATGACCTAGATAAAGGTACATATTCATCAATATCTTTTTTACTAATAACAACTCCTGCAGCATGAATAGAAGAATGTCTTGGTAACCCTTCTAACCTTTTGGACATGTCTATAAGATTTGCAATTTCTTCACTTGATTCGTAAGCATCTTTAAATTCTTTATTTATCTCTAATGCCCTTTCAATGGTTATGCCTATTTCTGTTGGTATCATCTTAGCTACTTTATCAACTGCCGCATAAGGCATATTAAGAGCACGTCCAACATCTCTAATAACAGCCCTAGCTGCCATAGTTCCAAAAGTAATAATCTGTACTACTCGTTCTTCCCCATATTTTCTAACTACATAGTCTATTACTTCTTGTCTTCTTTCATAACAAAAATCAATATCAATATCTGGCATACTGACTCGCTCTGGATTTAGAAAACGTTCAAAAAGTAATTGATAGTGAATAGGGTCAATATCAGTGATTTTTAAACAAAAAGATACTATACTTCCTGCAGCAGAACCTCTCCCTGGTCCTACAATAATATCGTTATCCTTAGCATATTTAATAAAATCCCAAACTATTAAAAAATAATCAACATATCCCATTTCTTCAATTACTGATAACTCATATTCTAAGCGTTTATTTAATTCTTCAGTTGTTTTATTATTATATCGTTCACTTAATCCCTCATAACAGAGTTTTCTAAGATAGCCTTTTGCATCATACCCCTCTGGCACATCATATTCAGGTAGTTTTGTAACCCCAAATTCAAAGTCTACTTGACAACGTTTTGAAATTTCATATGTATTGCTTAAAGCCTCTTTTGCATAAGGAAACATTTTATACATTTCTTCCGGCGATTTGCAGTAAAATTGTCCCCCTTCATATTTCATCCTATCGTTATCATCTACTTTTCTATTTGTCTGTATACATAATAAAATATCGTGAGCTTTTGCATCATCTGGATATGTATAATGTATATCATTTGTAGCAACTAAAGGTATCCCTGTTTCTTTACTTAATCTAACTAACTGTTGATTAACCATTTTTTGTTCTTTATAACCGTGATCTTGCAATTCCAAATAATAATTATCTTTACCTAATATTTTTTGGTATCTAAGAGCTGCTTTTTCTGCTTCTTTATAGGAATAATTAAGTATCTTATTAGATACTTCCCCTCCTAAGCAAGCACTTAACCCAATTAATCCTTCATGGTATTCCTCTAAAATATCATAATCAATTCTTGGTCGATAATAAAAACCATCTACAAAACCCTTTGATACTAATTTCATAAGGTTTTCATATCCTTGCTGGCTTTCTGCCAAAAGAACAAGATGATAATTTTTATCATCTATCTTTGGTTCTTTATCAAATCTAGTCCTTGGTGCCACATAAACTTCACAGCCAATAATTGGCTTAATTCCTTGATTTTTTGCTTCTTTATAAAAATCTATTACCCCAAACATAACTCCATGATCAGTAATTGCAATGCTATCCATACCTTGTTCTTTAACTCTATGTATTAATTCTTTTATCTTACTTGAACCATCTAACAAACTATACTCTGTATGTACATGCAAATGGGTAAACTTTGATTCTTCCATTTAATCCCAACCTTTTTATTATAAAAACTGCATTATATAATTTTATTTTATCATATGGATTTATCATTGTATAGATAATACAAGGAGTCAGACTTATTTAAATTCAATAAATCTTAACTCCTTATTCTTATTTATAATACCGTTTTTTCAAACTTGAATCACTATTTATCCAATCTCCTATAAATCTATCATACTGCTCTTTTTCTGTTTGATTAAACATATAAATTAGTTCATTCATATCCCAAGGCTCAACAAAAAAATCTTGAAGAATCTTTATTACTTTTTGGTTTTTAAATCTACTTCTAACAATAGTGTGTTTTTGTTGAGGATATATATTTGAAAATCTTTCACCTTCTAAGGCTCTTAAATCATACTTGCCCAAAAGATAGTGTGGTTCCCATCCAGCAAATATAATCCAATCTTTATTTATAATCCCTTCATTAAGCATTTCATCCAACTCATTAGCAGTACATTCTATTATTTTAAAATCAAAATCATTTTCTACAATCCAATTATTAAGTTGTTCTTTCAATGTATGACTATTATTTATTACAAATATTTTTTTACCGAATTTATTTTTATAAAAATTCAATTCTTCTGTTGTAGCAATATGAGTATAACTTGGTACATATAAATTTAAACTACTAGAGTCATAATTAATTGCCAAATTATTTATGTGCTTTTCATATTTAATAGTTTTAGTATAATCTAGATCCGGCAGCAAACTCCCAAGTGAAACATCAATTTCATTTTCTTTTAGAGCATCGAAAACGTCATCTTTTTCAACATTTTTTAACGATACTTTATAGCCCTTTTCTTCTAATATGTTTTTCAGTAGAAATGTTTCAACTATTGAAGAAGGATATGATTGAAATCCTATTCTTATTCTATTCTTATTCCGTTCCTTAGCTTTATTTTGCATTAATGAAGATGTTGACTGTGTAACTATAAAAATCAAGAAAAAGCAAAACACCAGAACAATTTTCCTTTTCATAACTCACCTCTTAACCAAAGCATGTTTTCAAGTTAGTTTTAGTATTAGTTAATTATTAAATGGTTATAGTGGTTAGTTATGGAATTACTTCATTCATCATCATAAAATGTTCAATAGTTTCAAAACTAATAATAATCTTTAGCAAATATATACCGTTAAATATGTCACTTGTACCGCCAGGTTCAGTTGCAATTTGTCCTAGCTGCTCTAATACTCTTAACTAATTAAGCTTGTACAATTGGTACAAGTTTTAAAAAAGAGAATCAATCTTTTTAAATAAAAAAGAAGATTCTCTTTGTTCTTACATTATGATGCGCTTAAATATTTTTCAATTTCGCTAATTGCTTCTTCTTCATCTTTACCGTCAGCTGTTACAGTTATCTGTTCACCTTCAAGAACTCCTAAGCTCATCATTCCCATAATACTTTTTGCATTAACACTTTTATCTTCCATTTCTACATATATGTTTGATTCAAATTTACTAGCAACTTGAACAAACAAAGCTACAGGTCTAGCTTCAAAGCCAGAAGCAATTTTAACTGTTATAGTTTTTTTAATCATTTAATCCATCCCTTTCTTCCTTAAGTTTTTCTGCTATCTCGCTTATTTTTCTTAATCTGTGATTAACACCTGATTTACCTACAGGTGGATTTAAATACGTCCCTAGCTCTTTTAAACTAGCAGATTTATATTGCAATCTAACTCTTGCCATTTCTTCTAATGGTTCTGGCAGTTTATCTAACCCTATTATATCATCAATATAATTAATATCATAACATTGTTTTACTGCCGCAGATACTGTCTTATTTAAATTAGCCGTCTCACAATTTACAATCCTATTAACATTATTTCTCATTTCTTTTAAAATCCTAACATTTTCCAATTCCATCAAAGCTATATGAGCTTCCATTATATTTAGCAAATCAACTATTTGAGTGCCTTCTTTAAGATAAACAATATAATATCTTTTTCTCTGTATTATTTTAGCGTCCATACCAAAACTGTTAATAATACTCTGGAGCTCTAAGCTATGAACTTTATTTGGATTAACAAATTCCAAATGATAAGTTTTTTCAGGATCACTAAGAGACCCTCCACCTAAAAAAGCTCCTCTAATATATGCTCTTTTACAACAAGTGCTTTGAACAATTAATGGACTTATCTGATAAGCATGTTTTAGCATCCCATTTTTATTATTAAGTAGTTTAGTTGCCTGTAATATGTTCATACCTTTTTTTGTGTCTGTTACTATTATAATGTAAACTCTATTTTTTTTTAAATAAGTATTTCTTCTTATTAAGACTTCTGTATTAATATTAAACGTTTTTTTAATTAATGTAAAGTATTTTCTTGCCACAGCTGCATTTTCTGTTTGGATTTTAATTATAGCTTCTTCATTAGAAACAACTCTTATTCTTCCACACATATTAATTATTGCTGCTATTTCAGCAAGTTGGCAATGACGCCCATGTCCAAGATGCCTAGCTATTTCTTCTTTTACCTCTGTTGAAAATGACATCTTACCACATCCTTTTTTTATACAAGTTCTATGATAGCTTGGGCTAGTTTATTCTCATCATGTCTGATATATAATTCTTTTTCTTTTATTGTTACCAAAGGGGCCTTAACAATTTTTTTATTTATATACTTTTCATAGTCATTAAAAATTGGTTTAGCTCCGTCTTCGTCATAAAGTTTAAGTACATTTTCAGGTATTTCTTCATTATTAACTATTACTACATCTATAATCTTAGAATCACAGTGTTCTTCAATTGCATCAATATGTTTACTTAAAGTAAAGCCATCTGTTTCTCCAGGTTGTGTCATTAGATTGGCTATATAAACTACTTTTGCGTTGCTTTTTTCAAGTTCTTTTGCAATCCCATCAACCATTAGGTTAGGAATTATACTTGTATATAAACTTCCAGGTCCAAGAATTATTATGTCAGCATCCTTTATAGCCTTCACAACCTTATCATATGGTTTAACTATAGAAGGTTGTAAGTACACCCTTTTGATTTTGCCATCAGAGATTATATTAGAAGATACAATCTGAGTCTCACCTTTAATAATTTGCCCGCTTTCTAGTTCTGCACATAATTGAATGTCTTCTAATGTAACAGGCAAAACTTTTCCTGTTACAGCTAATACTTTACTTGTTTTCTCAACAGCTAATTCAAAACTTCCAAAAATATCATTCATAGCTGCCAAAAATATATTACCAAAATTCTGTCCCCTTAAACTACCTTCTTTAAATCTATACTGAAACACCTTTTCCATAATAGGTTCTGTATTAGCAAGAGCTACAATACAGTTTCTAATATCCCCTGGCGGTAACATCTTCATCTCTTGTCTTAATACTCCTGAGCTTCCTCCATTATCAGACATTGTGACAATAGCAGTAAGATCATTAGAGTATTTTTTTAGTCCTCGTAACATAGTTGAGAGACCTGTACCTCCGCCAATAGCAACTATATTTATATTATCCTTCATATTGCTACTCCTTTTAGCTATAACTTACTAATCATTATAGTTTATATTACCTTTTTAGGTTACTCTTTTTGCATCTTTATCCACATCTCTATGGGTTATCTTAATACTATATTCTTGGTTTAATAAGCGTTTATATAATTCATTAGCCAATGTAACAGAGCGATGTTTTCCCCCTGTACAACCAATACTAATAACAAGTTGATTTTTCCCCTCTTGAATATAATTAGGAATTAAAAAATCAATCATATCTTCTAACTTGTCTATAAATTTCTGTGCAACTTCCCATTTCATAACATAATCTTGTACTTTTTCATCGTTACCTGACTTTGCTTTAAGTTCAGTGATATAATATGGATTTGGTATAAAACGAACATCAAACACTAAGTCTGTATCAGATGGTATCCCATATTTAAAGCCAAAGGATAATATTGTAATAAACAAACTACTATATTTTTTACCTTCTAAATATATTTTATTTAATTCAGACTTTAACTCTCTTGTTAATAAATTACTTGTATCTATAATATAATTGGCCTTTTCTTTTGCATACTTAAGTATTTCTCTTTCTTTTAAAATTCCTTCATGAATACGCCCTTCCTCAACTAAAGGATGCTTTCTTCTTGTTTCTTTATATCGTTTTACTAATATTTCATTAGTAGCATCCAAAAACAAAACTTCATAAGGAAGCCCACTAACTTCAATCTCAGTAAGATCTTCAAATAACTCATTAAACAAATTACCACTTCTTATATCAATACCTAAAGCAACTTTATTAATCCCTGAATCAGTGTTAGAACACAGTTCTGCAAATTTTTTGATAAGAGCAATTGGAAGATTGTCAACACAAAAAAAGCCCACATCTTCTAACATCTTTAATGCTGTACTCTTGCCTGCCCCAGACATTCCTGTAACAATGACAAACCTCATAATTTCATCCTTTCATATTTAATTATCAAAACCAATAATACGTACTTCTGGTTCTAAATTAACACCAAATTTGTCTTTTACTGTCTCTTGAATATGTTGCATTAATAATACAACATCTTTTGCAGTAGCATTCCCTGTATTCACAATAAATCCACAATGTTTTTCAGACACTTGTGCATCACCTATTTTATAACCTTTCAATCCAGAATCCATTATTAACTTCCCAGCAAAGTAACCAATAGGTCTTTTAAAAGCACTACCTGCACTAGGTAATTCTAGAGGTTGTTTTGTCTTTCTCTTATTAGTTAATTCATTAATATGATCTTGAATATTCTCTTGATTACCTTTCTCTAATTCTAATGTTGCACTAACAACAATATATCCATTTTTTTGTATAATACTAGTTCTATAACCTAACTCTAATTTCTCATTACTTAAAGTGACAAGGTCACCTTTATCATTAATAACTGTAGCTGATACAAGAATTTGCTTTAATTCGCCACCGTATGCACCAGCATTCATACATACTGCTCCTCCTAATGTTCCAGGAATACCGCTAGCAAATTCAAATCCTTTTAAACTAGCTTTACAAATCTTTTTTGCAAGTGTTGATAATAAAATTCCTGCTTCAGCAAAAACTTTGTCATTATCTATTTTAACGCTACTTAAGTTCTTATATATCTGTATAATTACTCCCGAAAACCCACCATCTCTTACTAATAAGTTACTTCCATTACCAATAATATAATGAGGAACTTCATTATCTCTACAATAGTTGACAAGAAGTTGTAATTGTTTAATACTTCTCGGCGTTAAGAAAAAATCAACTGGCCCACCTATTTTAAAAGAAGTGTGTTTAGACATTGGTTCATTTATCAATATATCTTCCCCATCAACTATATCTAAAAAGTCTCTATACCACCTATCTTTATTCAATACATTTCAATCCTTCCAAACTTGTTTTACATACCAATTATATTATATACTATATGTGTTTACTACTCAATACATTAACTATTTAGAATCAAGGAAGGTGATTCCATTTGACCGACTCATTACTCACTGTTAGATTTCCAGTGAAACATTCTTTATTAAAAAAATACATAAAGCATTATTGGTTAATAGAAACACAAATGCCTGTTGAAATTCACCATAAACTTTTACCAGTGAATAGTATAGATTTTATCTTTAATCTATCTACCCCAATACATTATATTAAAAAGGGTAAACCTGAGTCAGTTTATAAAGACTTTCACTTCAATGGTATTATGGATAAATATTCCTTTATAAAACAAAACGGTTCTTTAAAAGTTTTAGGTATTTCATTTTTGCCAACTGGTCCATACCCCTTTTTAAATATACCTTTGTCAGAATTTAAAAATAGAACAACAGACTAAAATCTGGTTACAAAGAATTTCTCTATTATAAAAGAGAAAATACAAATACATAATTCAATAGAAACTATAATAGATATTCTCGAAATGGAACTTGTAAAATGCGAAGATCCACATCATTGGATAATGATTCAACATTGGATTTCCAAAGAAGAAGCAAAATTATCATCAAAAGAAATGATGAAAAGTCCTATAGCAGAGAAATTCAGAAATTCTTTAGACTCTAAAACCGTTAAGTTACGTTATTTGGATCAAGTTAAGACTTGGAAGTAACATAAGTTTTAAAAAGCTGTTTCAGAAAACTGAAACAGCTATAATTTTAATTTTCCAATATTAATTTTGCTGCGCCAATCATACCAGCATCATTTTCCAAAGTTGCTAAACGGAATTCAGTATCTCTAACAGCATGGAATGCATATTTCTTAAAATTCTTAGTTATTACATCAATTAGGATGTTTCCAGCTTTAGATACTCCTCCACCTATTACAAACACTTCTGGATTAAGGACATTTGCTATATGTGCTGTTGCCAATCCAAGATGATTTCCTAATTGCTCAACCATTTTTATAGCTACTTTATCACCATTCTTAGCTGCATCAAAAACAACTCTTGCACTTAATCTATTTGATGTTCTAAGGACCGACTCTTCATTTGACTTTTCTAGATATTTCTTTGTCTCTCTAACTATTCCAGTTGCAGAAGCAACAGTTTCAAGACAACCTGTTTTTCCACAGTTGCAATTTTCACCTTCATCTAGAACAATTGTCATATGACCTAATTCTCCCGCTGAACCGTTAGCTCCATTAACCATCTGACCTCCAAGAATAACTCCTCCTCCTACCCCTGTCCCAAGGGTAAAAAGAACTACATCTTTATATCCTTTGCCTCCCCCTTGCCACATTTCCCCTAACGCGGCAACGTTTGCATCATTTCCTGCTTTTACTGTTAAATTTGTAAGTTTTTCCAATACTTGTCTTACGTTAAAAACTCCCCAACCTAAGTTTACACATTTATATACTACTCCATCTGCGTCAACTGGTCCTGGAACACCCATACCAATCCCAATAACGTCTTCTTTTTCTATCTTTCTCTCTTTTATTCTATCTCTAACAGTTCTTGATATATCTGATAATATATTATTGCCTTTATTTTCTTTATTAGTAAGAATCTCCCATTTATCTATCATGTCACCTTTGTTATTAAACAATCCTAACTTAATAGTTGTTCCTCCTACATCAACTCCAAAACAGTATTTACTCATATAACTATTCTCCTCTCACTCTTGCTTATTATTATTTTGTTCTCTTTTCTTATTTAGATTTTTCATTACACGATTTGTAAAGTCAATAGCTGCATTATAGCCCATCTGTTTTTGTCTATGATTAATAGCAGCTGACTCAACTATTATAGCCAAATTTCTTCCTGGTCTTATAGGAATAGAATGACAAATTACTTTATTCCCTAAACACTCATAATATTCTTCCTCTAAACCTAATCTATCATACTCTTTTTGAGAATTCCATTCTTCTAATCTAATAACTAAATCGATGCTTTCTGTTTCTTTTACACTTTCTATTCCAAATAACGTTTTGCAATCTATAATTCCAATTCCTCTCAATTCAATGAAATGTCTTATGCTTTCAGGTGATGTCCCAATAAGAGTATCATCACTTACTTTTTTTATCTCAACAACATCATCAGCAACTAATCGGTGTCCACGTTTTATTAATTCTAATGCTGCTTCACTTTTACCAATACCACTTTCTCCAACGATTAGAACTCCTTCACCAAATACATCTACAAGAACACCATGAATTGAAATTCTTTCAGCTAATTCTAATTTAAGATATCTAATTAGTTCCGCCATAAATGCTGATGTAGCTTTACGAGATTTCAATACTGGTATTTTATATTGATTAGCTAGCCTTAACAATTCATCATTAGGAATCATATCTCTACAAAAAATCAAACAGGGTATTCTACTTTGAAATAAAGTTTCTAAAACTTGAGCCCTATATCTCTCAGACATTTTTTCCAAATAAGTATATTCTACCTTCCCAATAATCTGAACCCTTTCAGAATCAAAATAATCAAAAAATCCAGCTAATTGTAATGCCGGTCTATTTAAGTCTGATTGATTTATAAGGATTTTTTCAATGGATATATCTGGAGTTAAATTTTTTAAATTCATTTTTTTTACAATTTCTTTCAATCCTACTGAATACATTAAATTTACCCTCCTTCATTCTTATCACTAACCTGAATTATTGGCGAAACCTTGTTGACTCGCTCTACTAAAGGCTTTGCAAACCTTGCACGAGTTACAATGAAAAACAAAAGTCCAAATTCGCAAGCAAGTTTATATTTTTGTCTTTCATTTAAATATATCCCATAATATCAAGTTAAATTTATTATATTTTACCATAATAGATATTGTACTTCAACGTAAATAGTCTTAATTTATTGTATTATATAGAATTTTAAATACATGGACAAAAGTGGCTTCGCCACGTTCGCTTTGTGATTTGTCCCAGCTGCTTTAATACTTTTAACTAATTTAACTTGCTCATTTGGTACATATTTTAAGTACCAATTATTTTAAAAGTAGCACTTTCCTTAATAAATTTAATGGGCGCATCGTGATACGCCCCTACAAAAAATTGGTGTGTTGTACATTTGGTACATGTTTTAAGTACCAATTATTTTAAAAGTAGCACTTTCCTAATCAATAAAAAAGCTCCTTCAGCATTTGATGTCTAGAAGGAGCTTAATGATTACTTTTCACAATCTATTAATATCTTACCTTTAACTTGATTAGTATTTTTTAACATTTTGAACGCAGTTGCAATGTCGCTAAGAGGTATTTTTTTGAAAATTAAATCTTCACTAAATTTTAATTCCCCAGTTTTTAAATAATGTGTCGTTAATTCCCATTCTTCACCTGGAAAAGGCGCGCTATAAGACATCCAAGAACCTGTTAAAACAAATTCTTTTCGATTTATTTTCTCCCATTCATCTACTGAAAAAGTTAATTCTTTTGTAGGCGTTCCAATTAGGGATACTTCTCCTTTGTTAGCAACCAACTCAAAAGACATTTTTATTGTAACTGTATTACCTGCTGTTTCTAATACATAATCGAATCCTTTTCCATTTGTATAACTTTTTACTTTATCCATAAAATCTTCATTAAGTGTATTAATAACTTCATCAGCACCTAGTTTTTTTGCAAGTTCTAGTCGCTCATCAACGATATCAAAAACTACTACTTTCTTTGCTCCAAAAATCTTAGCCCATTGCATAGTAAATAACCCAATAGTCCCTCCACCTACGATTGCAACAGTTCCTCCTCCAGTATAATTTAAACGCTTCAATCCATGTAATGCTACGGTGATGGGCTCGAAGAATGCTCCTTTTTCAAAACTTATAGAATCATCAAATTTTACTGCATTCTTTTCAGGAACAACTACATATTCTGCAAAACTTCCAAATTGCCTAGACCCAATAAAGCTGTAGTTTTTACATAAGGAATAAGCACCTTTTTGACAATCTTCACATTGCAAACAAGGTATAAGTGGCACACCAGATATACGGTCCCCCTTTTTTAAGCGAGTAACTCCTTCACCAACTTCAGCTATAACTCCTGAAAACTCATGTCCAAAAACATTAGGATAATAATGGGACGCATCACCATTAACCCTTGGGATATCGGAACCACATAT
>JBKGYG010000041.1:0-16652 GCA_046546235.1 Eubacteriales bacterium
ACAGAGTTTGACGATTTATTCCCCTCATAACAATATGGTATATTCCACTTTTACTTTTTTTTCTTGGCTTCCTTGGCATGATAATCACCTCTATGATATGTTATACCATTAAAATGATTTCGTGTCAATAACCCCGTCCCCTTGTCACCTTTCTTCTCTATCAACACGACTGTCTCCACGTGCACCGTCTGAGGAAACATATCCACACAAGTAACTTTTTTAACCTCATACCCACTTTCTATAAATTCTTCCAAATCCCTAACAAGTGAAGTTGGCTTACACGATACATATACTATCTGATTTACTCCAAAGTCTATTATTTTCTTAAGTGCTTTTGGGTGGATGCCTTCTCTTGGTGGGTCTAGGACTATTATATCTGGTTTATCTTCTAGTTTATCTATTACCTTTAATACATCACCTGCAATAAAATGACAGTTTTCTAGATTATTTAATTCAGAGTTACCCTTTGCTGATTCTACAGCTTCTTCTACAATTTCTACTCCAACTACTTTCTTAGCTACTGGTGCTAAAATCTGAGCTATTGTGCCTGTTCCACTGTATAAATCAAATATAACTTTATCTTTTGTTTCGCCAACATAATCTCTTACTACAGAATATAGTACTTCTGCACCAAAAGAATTGGTTTGGAAGAATGAAAAAGGAGTGATTTTGAATCGTAGCCCTAATATTTCTTCATAAAAATAATCTTGTCCATATAATAACTTTGTTTCGTCACTTTTAACCGTATCAGCAACATTATTATTTATAGTATGAATTATTCCTGCTATATCATTATTAAGTTCAAGTTGCAGTAGATTTTCTACTAACTCTGTCAAGTCAAGTTCTAGTTGACTAGTTGTTACTAAGTTTAATAATAGACTTCCTGTTCTTACTCCTTTTCTTATTACTAAATGTCTTAGATATCCTTTATGAGGGCCTTTTTTATAATAAGGTGTTTTTCTTTCGGAAAAGTAATGTAATACACATTCTAATATTTTATTATAATCATTATCCACAAGCAAACAGTGGTTAGTGGTTATTATATCGTAAAAACTCCTTTTTTTGTGCATACCTAAAGTTAATGGGCCTTCTTTAAATTCATCGCCAAAAGTGTACTCCATCTTATTACGATAGCACCATTCTGTAGGGCTTCCCTTAATACCCTCGTATTTGTAATCTATATCTAAAGTGTTTAGTAATTCTTGCACTTGATTTTGCTTAACTTCTAATTGATTGTTATAACTAAGTGTCTGATAAAAACATCCTCCACAAGGTCCAAAATGAGCGCATGGAGCCTCTCTATCTTCCAGAGGAGATGGTTCTATTACTTCCTTTAATCGTCCTTCGTATTTACCCTTTTTTGCTTTTGAAACTCTAAATTGTATCTTTTGTCCTTTAATTACTTGTTTTAAGGATACTTTTTCTCCTTCCATATTTACAATCCCTTTATGGGGAAATGTTGTTTCTTCTACTATTCCTTCATATACATCGTTTTTCTTCATTAGCTTACTCCTTGGTTGTTTTATTTGTCTGAAAATAGTCTGGGTTACAACCCGTAAAATTTATTTTTTAACTTTAAAACAGCTTGTTGACTAGGTCAACAAGCTGAGATTAATTTTACTCTTTTGAAACTTCATTTTCCATCATAGTTTCTGCGATTTCTTCACCCTTAATATCTTCTAAGTCATCATCATCATAGTCAATGTCATCATAGTCGTCATCTTCAAAGTCTAAATCAAAATCTTCATCGAAATCTTCAAGGTAGTTTGGTGTTAAGTATCTGTATATTGCATAAGATACACCTGCTATAAGTGCAACAGCACCAATTATAATGCCTACCCACATCCAAGTATTTCTCTTTTTTTCTTCTTCATGATTTTTGTTAAATTTGCTTAGAAATTCGTTAAATTGGCTCATGTTAAGAAAGTTTTCTCGATTGCTAAACATATCTTTTCCACATCCTTTCAAAATAGTTTATACAATTTAATTTAATTATATCATTATTTTATTTCAATGACCATATTATATACTAAAATAATTAATCTAATCCACTTTTTTTAATTTAGCCAAACTAGCAAAGAGTTTTTTTCGGCCTGAACTTGGGAAGTTAACAGTTACTTCATAATCTGCTCCAGCAGGTTTTATTTCTAATACTTCTCCCATACCATATTTAAAGTGTTTAACTAAATCACCTTCTATAAAATCAACAGACGCTTTACTTGAAACTGGCATTGATTTGGAAACATATGGCTTACTGTTAAAAAATGTCTGTTTTCTTTTTATAAATGAATTTTGTTTTATAACTGATTTTTCATCATTAGAAACAAATTCATCATTAAGTTTTAATAAATTATTAGGAATTTCTTTTAAAAATCTTGATATTGTATTTTGCTGAGTAATCCCTCTTATCATTCGAGACTTTGCACTTGTAATATATAACTTTTGTTCTGCTCTTGTTATACCAACATAACACAATCTTCTTTCTTCCTCTAAATCTTCTTCTGAACCTGATGTAAGAGTCATATAGCTTGGAAACACCCCATCTTCCATACCCGCTAAGAACACATAAGGAAATTCTAGCCCCTTTGCGCTATGCAATGTCATCAAAGTTACAGAGTTAGCTTCTGAATCCATATTATCAATGTCAGAAACTAAGGCTACTTCTTCTAAAAAATTATTTAATGAAGGTTCTTTTGTGTTTTTCTCGTATTCTGCCACCTTTGAGATAAATTCATCAAGGTTTTCTAGTCTTGATTTTGCTTCAGGTGTATCCTCTAATCTATACTCTTCAATATATCCTGTATCTTCCAATACCTCACTTACAAATTCTACTAAATTTACAGTCTGTAGTTTTGCCTTAAAAGTTCCTATCATATTTACAAAGCTGTTTATCTTACTTGATGCTCTACTCATATTAGGAATATCTTGAGCATCTTTAAGAGCAGTATAAAAATCCATCTCTCCATTAGCTGCAAATTGATCTACTTTATCAATAGAGGTTTTTCCTATTCCTCTTCTTGGCACATTTATAATTCGTTTTACAGCCAAATCATCTTTCGCATTATTTATAGTTTTTAAATAAGCTAATATGTCTTTAATTTCTTTTCTTTGATAGAAATTTACTCCTCCTACAAGTTTATAAGGAATATTATTTTTCACAAATTTCTCTTCAAGAACACGTGATTGAGCATTGGTTCGATATAATATAGCAAAGTCATTATAGTCTTTCCTATTATCATCAATTTGATTCATTATCTCATTTGCAATAAACAAAGCTTCTTCATACTCATTATTAAGCTTAACAAACTCTATTAATTCACCCTCTTCATTAGACGTCCAAAGGGTTTTATCTTTTCTTCCCCAATTATTAGCAATAACATCATTTGCTGCCTGAAGAATTGTTTTTGTTGATCGATAGTTTTGTTCTAACTTTATCACTGTAGCATCTGAAAAATCTTTTTCAAATCCTAATATATTACCTATATTAGCACCTCTAAATTTATAGATAGACTGATCATCATCACCTACTACACAAAGGTTTTGATATTTTTTTGCTAATAACTTAACTAATTCATATTGAACCCTATTAGTATCTTGATACTCATCTATCATGATATACTTAAATCTTTCTTGATATTCATCTAATACATCTGGCCTTAATGAAAATAATTCCACAGTCTTCATTAAAAGATCATCAAAATCTAATGCATTATTACTTTTAAGTTTTTTTTGATATAATTTGTAAGCCTTAGCAATATTCTCTTTTCGATAATCTCCCTTAACTTCTTTTTCGTATTCTAGCGGTGATAAGACTTTATCTTTTGCAGAAGATATTGTATTTAATACACTTCTTTCAGGATATAGGTTTTTATCAAAATCTAACTCCTTTAATACTTCGCGAATTACTATCTTTTGATCGTCTGTATCATATATTGCAAAAGTCTTATCATACCCTATTTTATCAACATGTCTTCTTAATATTCGAACACAAGTTGAATGAAATGTACTTACCCAAACATTCTCTCCTCCAAGGCCTATAAGGTTGTCCACTCTTTCTCTCATCTCTTTTGCAGCTTTATTAGTAAACGTAATAGCAAGAATATTCCAAGGCATAATACCCTTCTCTTCTATTAAATATGCTATTCTATGTGTTAAAACTCTTGTCTTTCCAGACCCTGCTCCTGCTAACAATAACAATGGTCCTTCAGTATGTAAAACTGCTTTTTTTTGCATAGGATTCAATGTATCATATTTACCCATTTTTCTACCACCCATCAATTTTAATTAACGTTATTATAATAACATATGTTAGCTGTTAGATAAAGAGGAAGAAAAAAAGGCTATAAATATAGCCTCAGTTTAACTTTTAATCAAAAAGATTAGTGCAATTATTGCTATAGCTATTACAGCTATAATAGCTATCTTTAATGGACTTAATGGCGCTTGCCCCTGAACCTCACCAGTCTGTCCATTTATTAAGAAATTATAAGTTTTATCTTTATATTTATAACTAGATATATATAAGGGTAGTAATATATGTTTAAAAGATATATCCTCATAATCTATACTTGTTCGAAAATTTTCATAAGTGTCGCCTCCTAAGCGACTTTTTATTTCTTTTTCAATTTCTTTTTTCATTTTACCTTTAGCTTCTTCAAAAGCATCTTTTGGACCTACAACATATCGTTCTGCTTGAAAACCAGCTAAATAACTAGGTTGATATGCAACAAGTTCTTTTGTATAAAATGGTTCTATTTTTCTAAGTAATTTTCTATTTTCATCTTTTGACCCACTAACTAAAACATCATCAAAAAACTTCTGGTGTCTTCCACTTTTGCTTCTATATTTGTAATAAGATTCCCTTTTTCCATCTGCTGTGGTACGGTAATGTCTATCCCCAATTCTTACACTATAATGTGTTTGTGTTAATGAATCGAAAGTCCAAAATGGCATATATACTCCTGTTAATTTATTACTATTATAGGAGTCTTTAAGATCGCCTGGAGAAAGCCACCTTTTGTTAATCCATTGTTTGAATTTATTTTTTGCCTCTGAATCGTCAAATTTAAAAGGAATTAAAGACTCAGGTTTCATCCCCAAATTATCATCTACTTCTACCAAATGTTCAGCACCACAAAAAGCACAATTAACCGTGTTTTCATTTGAATCTACAATTGTTTCTCCCCCACAAGTTTTACATTGAATAACTTTTTTTGATGCTCCCCAATCAGTATATTCAAACTCTTCCGCCTTAGAAAAATCATATTCATGTATTGGTTTGTAATTTTCTTCAATATTGATATGATTACCACAAGCTCCACATTCCAATGATTGAGTTTCAGGACTAAATGTCAATGTACCTCCGCAAGATGGACAGAATTTGTTTTGTTCTGTGTCAACAACTTCTTGGTCCTTATCATAAGTATTATAATCCATTTTAAAATCCCCCTTATTTAATCAATTTTATTTCCACATTCCATACAGAATTTGCCACCTGATTGTATTTTAGAACCACAATTAGGACAATGTATTTCTTTTGGCACTTGATTTGCTCCACAATTCAGACAGAACTTAGAACCCTCTGGTATAGGTTGGCTACATTGTACACAAGGACTTGTTTTAGGTGCCATAGAATTACCACAATTCATACAGAACTTAGCTCCTTGCATAACCTGACCATTACAACTAGGACAATTAACCATCGATGTTTGATTTTGCTGTGATGTTTGCTGTTGAACAGGCTGCTGCTGTTGAACAGGTTGCTGCTGTTGAACAGGTTGCTGTTGCTGAACAGGTTGCTGTTGCTGAGGGTTCCCACTTGAATCCATCATACCTTTCATCATTTGACCCATAGCCATACCCGTTGCCATTTCCATTCCTAAACCACCCATACCAGCTCCTGGTGTTCCGCTTACATCTCTTTTTGACATATTAACAGATGATTCTGCCATAGAATCTACCATTGTTGTTTTAGAATATGCATCAACACCTCCAAGAGCTTCTACAGCACCTCGTCTATCTATTGCTTCTTGTACTTTTTCTGGAATCATTAATTTAGAAATATTAAAATCAGTAAGACTTATTCCAAATCTATCAAATAATGGTGTTAACTTCTCACTTATAATCTCTGCAAATTCTTCATAATTAGCAAATATTTTAAAATAATCTATTTCTGATTCTCCTAATGCATCTTGAAATGACATAGATATCTTAGAATTGACAAACTGTTTGCAATCAGATGTTACATATTCATCTTTGGTACCTACAAGTTCATTGATAAATTTAACAGAATCAACTACCTTAAAAGAATAGAAACCACTAGCTCCAACAGAAATAAAGCCAAAATCTTTACTTTTTATTGTCATTTTACTGCTAGTTCCCCATCCTTGTCCAATAATATCTTTTGTAGAAATAAAATAAATGT
The DNA here is from genome assembly GCA_046546235.1 of Eubacteriales bacterium. GTDB lineage: Bacteria > Bacillota > Clostridia > Lachnospirales > DSM-24629 > JBKGYG01. Next base: position 6,425 of record JBKGYG010000041.1, read on the forward strand.
CCACTTTAAAAGGTGAATCGAACCCATATTTCCATGATTTTAATTTAGTCAATACAGGCATGTTTTGAGTTGTTAATTCATGACGACCTGGTTCAAAAATATCTGCAATTTCTCCTTCGTTAATAAAGAGAACCATCTGCCCTGGTCTAACTGTTAAGTTTGCACCCATCATTATGTCTTTACCTTCAGCGTTATACCTCTGAGCTAAGACATTAACATCATCAGACCTAAACTCAATGTTATCAATTAATTGTGATTTGATAAATTTTTTTAAACCCATTAAAATTGTTCCTCCCTCATTTTATAATTATAGAAATTATATCATATTTTAGTTAATGAGCAAATATTTATTTGTTTTTTTTTAATCAATTTTATAAATCTTATTATAAATATGCTTGTTATATAGTTTTTATTACTATATAATTGTAAATAAGAATAGGTTATTGTAGAATTAAGAGGTGAATTATAAATGGAAGATATTATAAAATCAATTCATGAGATTACGAGAAAATGGGTTGATATGGATTACATAAAAACAAAAGATATTCCAAATATTGATTTATATATGGATCAAGTTACAACTTTTATAGATGAAAATTTATCTAAAACTAAGAGGTTTGAAGATGATAAAATCTTAACCAAAACAATGATTAACAATTATACAAAAAATGATTTATTACCCCCACCTACAAAAAAGAAGTATTCTAAAGAACATATGCTTTTTCTTATCTTTATTTATTTCTTTAAACACTCCCTTTCCATTAATGATATCCAAAATGTTTTAGAGCCAATAGCTGAATCCTTTTACTATAAAGATAAGAAAAGAATAAATTTAGAATCAATCTATGAAGAAATAATAAACATCCAAAAAAATCAATATCCTGAAGTAGAAAAAGATATTGAAAAAAAGATAGAAATAGCAAAAAATGCATTTGCAGATGTTAAAAATGCAGATAAAGACTTATTGTTTTTATTTAGTTTTATATCACTTATTAATTTTGAAAATTATATGAAAAAACACATTGTAGAAAAGTTAATTGACGAGTATTTAAATGAAGAAGATGAAGAATAAAAGCACCTATATAGGTGCTTTAAAATATTATAGAAAAAATATATTATTCTTTATTTATCTTTTATTCTTTCAAAAACCATATCATAGCCGTCATTACCATAATTCAGTGAACGGTTAACACGACTGATAGTAGCAGTTGATGCTCCTGTCTTTTCTGCTATCTCTAAGTAAGTTCTTTGTTCCCTTAACATCTTAGCAACTTCAAACCTTTGGGCTAATGATAAAATCTCATTAACTGTACAAATATCTTCAAAAAAGGAGTAGCATTCTTCAATATCATCTAAACACAGTACTGCTTTAAACAATTGATCTACTGCTCCTGTTCTAATATTTTTACTCATAAACATATCTCCCTCTTATAATACTTAAAGTACTATAAAATAAATTTTACCATTTTAACTTAATAAAGTAAAGTCTATTTGCCTAAGTTTAAATATTTCTTTAGTCTTTCAACAGAAATATTTACAATTAATTCTTCAGGAAATTCTAATTCATCAATAATCTTTGTAGCATAAATAAAATTGCCTACATCAAATGATATATGTGCGTCACTCCCTATTATTATAGATACATTGTACTTCTTACAAAACTTAAGCATTTGTCTAATATTCTTATCTGAATCTTTTCTAAATCCATTAGGGTTAAGAGAACTATTATTCAACTCTAAAAGTGTTCCATATTTTTTTGCTGACTTTACAATAGCTTCATAGTCCAGAAGATACCTTGAATCATCGGGATGACCTATAATATTAACTTTAGGATTTTTTATCGCTCCAATTGTAGCATCAGTGTTCTGTTCTTTTGTTCCGATTTCAAGACAAGGTGGATGAATACTTGCTATTACAATATCCAATCTATCAAGTATAAAATCATCAACATCTATATCTCCGTCATAATTAAATATATTAGCCTCAATTCCCTTTAACACTTCAACACCGTACATCTTTTCAGGTACTGCCTTTAAGTTTTGAAAATAAACTATATCTGATGCACCAGGCATTTTAGGTGCATGATCCGTTATTCCAATAAGTTTTAACCCTTTATCTGAAGCACTTTTTACCATTTCCTGTAAAGAACTAAACGCATGCCCACTAGCAATAGTATGACAATGCGTATCAAATTCAAATTTACACATGCTTACAATCCTTTCGTAAATTCATTTCTCTTTTGAGTCTTTCACTAAAATTTGCACGTTAGCAATCTTTTCTAAGGTATGTTACAACAAGTTAAGGTGTTCACCATAAAATATTCCCTATAATACCAGCCAATCCAATATAAACAATTGGATGTTTTTTATATTTATCAACTGCATATAAAATAACCAAAAACAACCCTACAGCCTTATAATCTATCCCTTTATAAAATGTCATTATAGTTACATTATTACTAATATATAATGAATAAAATGCTACTTGCAATATGGCTGTAAAAACCAAACCGATAACTGCTGCTTTCAATCCTATTATAATAGCTTTTACCATAGGATGTTCATTAAAATGCTTTAAAAAATTAGCTATAATTAAAATCAATAAAAAAGCTGGAAGAATAACAGCTATTGAAGATATTAACGCACCAAATATCCCACCATTATTATAACCAATAAAAGTTGCCATATTTATAGCTATAGGCCCTGGTGTTGATTGAGAAATAGCAATCAAATCTGCAAATTCACTAATACTTAACCAACCTTTATCAACAGCTATATCCTGTAATAAAGGGAGCATAGCTAACCCTCCACCATAGGTAAAAACCCCAATCTTAAAAAACTCAATGAATAATTCAAATAGCACCATAAAATTACACCTTTCTATAATAAATAAGAATACCAACAAAAGCTGCTCCTATAATTACAAGTATTGGCGATATAAAGGATCCCATTACTAAAACAAAAGAAATAATTGCTATACCAACTGTATAATAATCAATAATAGCTTCTTTTACCATTCTTACTATAGCATTTAATAACAAAGCTAAAACAGCAACTCTAAAACCTTTAAAAGCATTTTCAACTATTTTATATTCAGCCACCTGACTAAATACAGCTGCTATTGCAATTATAATCAACACTGAAGGTGTAATTACTCCTAAAGTAGCAACGATTGCACCTACTATACCTTTTAAGCGATAACCTAAAAAAGCTGCAGTATTAGAGGCAATTACTCCTGGTATTGATTGAGCCAAAGAATAGGCTTCTAAAACTTCACTAGCATCTGCCCATTTCTTTTTATCAATTATTTCTTTTTCAATAATTGGTAACATTGCAATTCCACCACCAATTGTTAATAACCCTACTATAAAAAAAGATTTGTAAATATCCAAAAACCTTATATTTTTATCTTCCATTATTTTACTCCTATCTTAAAGAAATCAAATTTATTTTACCATACATTACTACTTTATCCAACTAATTTAGAAATCAATGTATTTCCCACACGCTTTTATTATCATAAATCAATCATTCACTATACAATTTATTATTTATTAACATAGTTTTTCAAAATATAAAAATATACATGCACCAAATACAAGCATTTTTGAATAGGATATATTACTACCTTAAAAGGAGGTTTTTTTGTGAAAAAAATTATTGTAGTATTCTTACTTATCTTTGCAACCTTTGCTTCATCTTTAACAGGGTGTAAAGAAAATAAAGACTTAACAAAAGTTAAGTTTAATGAAGTAGTACACTCTATTTTCTATGCTCCTCAATATGTTGCACTAGAAAAAGGCTTTTTTGAAGATGAAGGTTTAGAAATTGAACTTACTACTGGATTTGGTGCTGACAAAAGTATGACAGCATTATTATCAGGAAATGCTGATATAGGCTTTATGGGTTCTGAAGCGTCCATATATGTCTATAACGAAGGGCAAGATGATTATGCCGTTAATTTTGCTCAACTTACTCAAAGAGCTGGTAATTTCTTACTCAGCAGAGATGAAATCCCTTCTTTTGATTGGGAAGATGTTAAAGGTAAAACTATTGTTGGAGGCAGAAAAGGTGGTATGCCTCAAATGGTTTTAGAGTACATCTTAAAACAACATAACATAGTTCCATATGAAGATGTAGAAATCATCACGAACATAGACTTCGCAGCAACTGCAGGTGCATTTACTGGTGGCACTGGGGACTTTTCTGCTGAATTTGAACCAACAGCTTCACAACTTGAAAATGAAGGAGTTGGTAGTGTTGTTGCCTCAATGGGTGTTGATAGTGGATACGTTCCCTATACTGCATATATGGCTAAAAAAAGTTATATTGAAGAAAATCCAGAAATCATTCAAAAATTTACAAATGCAATATATAAGGGGCAAGTATGGATTGATGAACATACCCCTGAAGAAATAGCAAAAGTGATAAAACCTCAATTCCCCGATACAGATATAGAACTACTTACTCAAATAGTAACTAGATACAAAGAGCAAGACACTTGGAGAATTGATCCTTACTTCGCAGAAGAGGGATTTGATCTTTTACAAAACATTTTAGAAGAAGCAGGGGAACTAGAAAAAAGAGTCCCTTATGAAGATATAGTTGATAATAACTTTGCGAGAGAAGCAATAAAAGAAACTGAATAAAATATTATCTATTAACTAAGGTTGTTGACTTTGTCAGCAACCTTAGTTTGTTGACAAAATAATAATTTTCTAATCATATATTTATAACATCTCTTTATTTGTATATATATTCCTCTACTATAGTTAACACAAAATAATACTTTTTCACTGACCTCCAAAAGTATTTTAGATTTTTTGCTGATCCCGAATATTTTTATATAACTAGTAAATTATAATAATAACACTTTTTTCTAAAAGGGTGACTTATGAAAAATTACAAATCAAAAACAAAAATAAGGTCTATACTTATTAAGTCAATTATTATTACAATCATTATGACTCTATTAAATAATATGGTATTTGATATTATTAATAGTCCTCTTAATGATATACTATTATTTAATATAATTACTTTTATTAATTATTCTATCTTTAATTTAGCACTTGGAATAATTAAATACTCTAAATCAAATTCTTAATCCCTCCAACCAGTCCTAAATCTATCACCATTTCATTATTTTATTAATATATATAATATATAAAGATTTTTATAATATCTATGTTTATTGATGTTATAAATTGGAGGGATGGGGATACATGACACCATTTATGAAGATAAATGATTTATCCTTTACGTATCATACATTATCTGGTGAAACTCAAGCCATCAATAAAGTATCCTTTGATGTTAAAAAGGGAGAGTTTATAAGTATAGTTGGACCTAGTGGATGTGGCAAATCAACATTATTATCCCTTATAGCTGGTTTATTAACACCTACTGAGGGTGAAATATATATAGATAATCAACCTTCTTTTAAAACTTTAAATAAGGTTGGTTATATGCTTCAAAAAGATCATCTGTTTGAATGGAGAACTGTTATCAAAAACATCACTTTAGGTTTAGAAATTCAGAAAAAAATTTCTAAAGACAATGTCAAATATATTAATGATTTATTAAAAATGTATGGTCTTTATGACTTTAAAGATTATTATCCATCTCATCTTTCTGGAGGCATGCGTCAAAGAGTTGCATTGATACGAACTTTGGCTCTTAAACCTGAAATATTGCTATTAGACGAACCTTTTTCTGCTTTAGATTATCAGACAAGGTTGGCAGTTTCAGATGATATAGGCACTATAATCAAAAACGAAAATAAAACAGCAATATTAGTAACACACGATATAGCTGAAGCTATAAGTATGGCAGATAGAGTCCTTATTCTTACTAAAAGACCTGCATCTATTAAAAAGTCCTTTGTAATAGAGCTAAGCATTGATAATCGAACACCTTTCACATCAAGAAGCGCTAAAGAATTTAGCAATTACTTTAACCAAATATGGAAGGAGTTGGATATTGATGTCAACAAAAAATAATGTCTCAGAAGCTCAATTAAAATTTTTGAAAAAACATAAAAAAAATAAATTACTAATAAATATTTATCGTTTACTCATTTTCTTAGTTTTTTTCGGATTTTGGGAAACAAGTGCTAAACTCAAATTAATTGATCCATTTATTTTTAGTAGCCCAAGTAGAATAATTAATACTTTTACATCTATGTTATTGGATGGTTCAATATTTTATCATACTGGTATTACTTTATATGAAACTTTACTAAGTTTTTTTCTTGGCACAACTCTTGGTATTATTATTGCAATTATTTTGTGGTGCAATAAAAGTATCGCTAAAGTATTTGAACCTTATCTAGTTGTTTTAAATAGTTTGCCTAAAACTGCCTTAGCACCTATTCTTATTGTTTGGCTAGGTAATAATATGAAATCGATTATTTTCACTGCCCTTTCAGTATCAATTATTGTTACTATTCTTAATGTTTATAATGGTTTTATACATGTAGATGAAGATAAAATCAAGCTAATTTATACTTTTAATGGTAAAAAAAAGGATGTTATGAAAAAGGTAATTATTCCTAGTAACATCCCTAATATTATCAGTACTATGAAAGTTAATATAGGTCTTTCCCTTATAGGTGTTATTATTGGTGAATTTCTAGCTGCAAGAGCCGGACTTGGTTATCTAATCGTATATGGAAGTCAGGTTTTTAAACTTGACTGGGTTATGATGAGTATAATAATATTAGCTCTGCTAGCTACAGCTCTTTATCAACTCATTATATGGATTGAAAATAAAATAAAAAGATTCTAATACGAAATAAAAGTGGCTTCTTCAGCCACTTTTATTAATTAACTTATTCTGATTTAGGTTAGTTATCAAAGTTATTAGCTAACCTTCTGTTAACTTCATCTTGATAAGGTATAGCAGGAATGCCACCTCTCTTTTCTACGCACAAACTGGCAACAGCGTTACCGTATCTTACCATGTGTTGTAAATCATCTTCATTTAAATGTTTTATTTTTTTGCTTAATCTTAAAAACTGAGTTAAAGCGCCACCCCAAAATGCATCTCCAGCTCCAGTAGTATCAACCACTTTACTATTAAATCCTGGAACGCGAACATTTACATCCTTGGTTGACATATATGCCCCATTGGAACCAAGGGTTACTGCAACTGCTGAGAGCCCTTTATTTAATAATAGTTGAACAGCCTTTTCTATGTCTTTTTCACCAGTAATCAACTCTATCTCTTCATCAGATACTTTCATAATATCTACAAAAGAGAGCATTGATTGCATACCTTTAATTGCTTCTTCTTCATTGGGCCACAAAGGCGCTCTATAGTTAGGATCATATGAAATAATCGCTCCTGAAGATTTTGCTTTCTTTACAGCTTCGAAGGTTGCACTTCTAGCTGGTTCATTAGTTAAAGACAATGATCCTATATGCAATATTCTACAATTTTTTAGTAGTTCATCATTCAATTCACTAACAGTTAATAATGTATCTGCTCCTGGTTTCCTAGCAAATGAAAAGGTCCTTTCTCCTAATTCATTAAGCCCTACAAAAGCTAACGTAGTGAATGAATCATTATCAAAAATCAGCCCTTTTGTATCTATCCCTTCCTTTTCTAGTACTTCTCTTAAAAAGACACCCTGCATATCATTGCCTACTTTACCAATGAATGCTGTCTTTAAACCCATATGACTTGCTACAGCAAGTACATTAGCAGGTGCTCCTCCAGGATTCTGTTCAAGTAGATTCATTCCTGTTTCACTAATACCTGCAGGTGTATAGTCAATTAAAAGCTCTCCTAAAGATACTATATCCATTCTAAATCACCTTTTATAATTTTTGTGCAAATTCTACCTTTTCTTTATTAGGTCCTAAGATTATAAAAAACTTAACCCCTTTTTCCCAAAACGGTAAAAATTGTATTTTGTCAGTTACCATTTCATAATTCCCTTTTGATATAATATCAAATACTTTCTCTATATCTTTCACATCAATTGATATGTGATCTATGGCCCCTACTTTCATACAAGCCTCTTTATTTTCATAGGTTTCAACAATTAAGTTACCACAACTAAGAAAAACTACTTTTTGATTTGTTTCTTCGTTAACAGTTACTAAATTTTCTTCGAAACCAATACTTTTATAAAAATCTACAGTTTTTTCTATATCATTAGTAGGAATCCCTACATGTTGTATACCATTTAAATATTCTTTAATATCCAAGATACTGTTCCTCCTTGTGAAACTATATTTTAATAACACCTTTAACAATATCTGTTTTGTTTTTTACACTTTGATCCATAGCCTCTTGAACTTGATCAAAGTCGAATATATCTGTTACAATTCCCTTTACGTTAACTTTGCCTGAAGAAACAGCTTCTATAGCCATAGGATAAATATGTCTATATCTGAATACAGTTTTGAAGGTTAATTCCTTATCTAATGCAAGACTTAATGGCAGTGTTACCTCTCCAGTCTTTGTATATCCTACAAGTACGATTGTTCCGCCTTTTTTTGTAAAACTAATTGTCTGTCTTGTTGTAATTTCTGTTCCTGCTGTCTCAAAAGATAAATCAACGCCCTTACCTCCTGTCAGTTCCATAATAGCTTCTATTGCATCCTTTTCTTTAGCATTTATTACATCTGTTGCTCCAAGCTCCAAAGCTTTATCTAACCGTTTTTCCATTATATCTACAACATATACTTTAGATATACCCATTGCCTTACATGCCATCATTGTAACTAAACCAATACATCCTGCACCCATAACAACTGCTGTCTTTCCAGCTTGTGCTTCCCCTTGCATTGCAGAATGAAAACCAACTGCCAATGGCTCAATCAAAGCACCTTCCATGGTATCCATATTCTCTGGAAGTTTAAAGCAAAGAGCAGCTTCATGAGCTACATATTCTTGAAATACACCATCCACAGGTGGAGTTGCAAAAAAGATGACATCAGGACAAAGATTATATCTGCCAGTTCTACAATATTCACATTGTCCGCATGTCTTGCCAGGCTCTAAAGCTACTTTATCCCCAACTTTGAGATGTTTTACATTCTCACCTACTTCTACCACAACCCCACCAGACTCATGTCCTAAAACAAAAGGGGGTTCTACCTGATAATCACCAATTGAACCATGTTCATAATAATGCAAATCTGAACCACATATGCCTACGTGCTCAATTTTGACAAGTACTTCATCTGCTTTTGGTACAGGAATAGGTCTTGTTGTAAATCCCATCTTACCAATGCCTTCCATTACTGCTACTTTCATATTTCCATCCATAGCTACACCTCTCTAGTAATTTTTAGTCTATAAATTTATAAATCTTATCCTATATAATTATCAGGATTCAATCTATAATTCATTAAATACTTTTATAAAACGCTTTATAAATGTTATGTTAAATTATATCGCTAGATATGTCAATAGTATTTTCTTCATATAATTTTACATATATAAGAATAACTGAGGAAGGAGATATTTAATATCTCCTTCCTCAGTTATTCTTATTCCAATTTTTATAAGTTTAACAAATATTTTTTCAGAAAGCTTATTGCTATACCTAATGCAGATGCCTCAGTCTTACTCTTGCAAGTTTTAATATATGAAACCTGATTATCAAATAAATTATAATCTTTCGTTTTCTGAAGTAAAACATGTAGATACTTGTCTAAATTTGCTCCAACATACCCACCTAATATAATATCACAATCGTAAAACATCCTAAGGTTGGTTATTGCAATTACAAGATACTCTAGATATTCATTCCAAATCTTCTTTAATCTAGAATCTCCTGCATTCAGTCGTTCAAAAAAAAGATTAAGATTATCATTTGTCTCACTAGAAAGAATATGTGCTGCACAATACGCATCAATACAACCTTTTTTCCCACAGTAGCATTTTCTCCCATCTTTCTCAATAATCATATGACCAATTTCACCAGCTCTCGAATTATCTCCCATATAAAGCCGACCATCAATACACAATGCCCCTCCAACGGTATTACTTAAAGATAAATATACTGCATTTTTTAGATCTCCTCTTAATTCTGAGAGCAATGCACTATTTGCATCATTTTCAAATTCAACAGGATAACTAAAACTATTTCTAATCAAGTCCAAATTAAGATTTCTTATTTTCAAAGCATGAGAACGTACTAATTCAGTATAGTTGCCATCTAAAATTCCTGGTAATGAAACCCCTACGCCTAATAATTTTTTACGTTCAAT
>JBKGYG010000042.1:0-16364 GCA_046546235.1 Eubacteriales bacterium
TATGTCCTTCTGCACTACAACCTATATATTCTTTCTCATATCTGTTTTCTATACCATCCCAGTTTCTTCGGATTAAAAGGACTATTAGGAAATGCCTTTACAACAATAAAAGGAGTGGTTTTGGAGATATGGTGGACTAGAACATTAAAATCTAAGTGAATATGCGAACCTAAAGAGGTGGGATGTAATTATTGGTGAAATTAACCATAATCAATTTAAGTATGCTCCTGGAAACGAAAAATATATGGAGCATATTATAAATCGTAATACATATTCCAACGAAATGTATAGAATATTAACAGGTGAAGAACTAGGGTTGCCTACAGACAGAACAGGTATATTGAATCAACACGCAATTTATGAAGAAGAATTTGCAGAATTTATAATTATAAAAAACTTAAACAAAAGATAAAGCATCATAAAATAAGAGCATAGGGTGAAATAATATTATATAAGCAAACCATTAGAAAGATGGATACTATTTATAGAGACAAGTTTAGAAGAGGTGCTTGATATGATAAAAGAAAAAGATCAATCAATAGCAAAAGCAAATGAATTATATTTTAGTAACAATAGTAGAATGAATGAAACCGAATGAGTACTAGCTACGTTGACTTATAATTGGAACTTTACTAAATTTCTTAGCCCTAAAGAGAAAGTAGGGGTATAATTTTGCTTATATTGCCTATAATCTAGTAGAAAGGAAGTGGTAATGTGAGTGAATCAAAAAAGAAGAAGAAGATAGAAACAGAAGACGACCGTATGAAATATGAAATAGCAGAAGAATTAGGATTACTTGATAAAGTAGAGTCACAAGGATGGAAATCCCTCTCAGCAAAAGAAACAGGTAGAATTGGTGGTCTTATGACAAAAAGAAAAAGAGAAAAGAAGAGTCAAAAAGCCTGAAAAGGCTTTTTTTTAGGTTGGTGCAAACATCACTTTTTTTCCTCTGCTGAAGACAGAACAATAATTCTAGGAATATTCGTATAGAAACAATTTACAAAATGCTCAGTTTGATTCTTTAAAAAATAGTTGACGAATAATATTTACTTAGATATAGTTATGTTGGTACCAATTAAAAAACCTTAATTAGCTAAGAGTATTGAGTAGCTGTAACAAATAGCAAAGCAAACGTGGTGAATCCTCTTTTGTTCTGATTATACTAGCAATTGAGTAATTTGTTTTTATGAACAATCATAAAAGTAGGTGAAAAAAGTGTCGGCTTATTTTAATTTTGCAAAAGTTTATGATTTATTTATGGAAGATGTTCCTTACGATAAATGGGTTAATTATATTATAGACATTTTTAACTATTATAGTGTACCCCCAGGGCTGGTTCTTGATTTAGGTTGTGGCACTGGGAATATTACACAACGTTTATCACAAAAAGGTTATGATATGATAGGTGTGGATAATTCTGAGGAAATGTTAATGGTAGCTCAAGAAAAAGCAAAGGGTGAATGCTTAGATATATTATATTTACACCAAGATATGAGAGAATTTGAGCTTTATGGGACAGTAAAAGCTATAATTAGTACTTGTGATAGTATTAACTATATTATAGAAGAAGATGATTTGTTAAATGTTTTTAAATTAGTAAACAATTATCTTGATCCTGGTGGATTGTTTGTTTTTGATTTAAATACAAAGTATAAGTATAAACATGTTTTAGGGGATAGAATTTTTGCTGAAAACAAAGAAGAAAGTAGTTATATATGGCAAAACTGCTATTATGAGAAGGATGGGATAAATGAGTATAATTTAACTTTGTTCTTTGAAGTATCTCAAGGTTTATTTAATAGATTTGAGGAAACTCATTATCAAAGAGCTTATTCCTTTGACGATATAAAGATGCTTCTAGAGGATGCTGGGCTTGAGTTCTTAAGTATTTATGATGCTCTAACCTTTGAATTACCAAAAGAGGATAGTGAACGAGTATATATTATTGCGAAAGAAAAAAAACAAAGTAAAAAGTATGTAAATTTTTGTATAAATAATTATTAATATAAAGAGAATAACCATAATGATAGAATAATTATTAGGAGGGAATATAAAGTGGAAGATTATATAGTTCGTGCAACAGCAGCCAATCATCAAGTGAGAGCATTTGCTTGTACAACAAAAAATTTAGTAGAGGTAGCAAGAGATACTCATAAAACTAGTCCAGTTGCTACTGCGGCATTAGGTAGATTGTTATCAGCCTCAGTTATGATGAGTAGTATGCTAAAGAACGAAAAAGATTTAATAACTTTGCAAATAAAAGGCGATGGTCCAATAAAAGGTATGGTTGTAACAGCTGATGCTAATGCAAATGTAAAAGGATATGTTTATAACCCATATGTAATTATACCTCCTAATGAAAGAGGAAAGTTAGACGTGTCGGGGGCTTTAGGCAATGGTATTTTAACTATAATAAAAGATATAGGACTTAAGGAGCCTTATGTAGGGAAAACACATCTTGTTTCAGGAGAAATTGCTGAGGATTTAACTTATTATTTTGCAAATTCAGAACAGATTCCTTCAGTTGTGGGGTTAGGAGTTTTGATGAATAAAAATAATACAGTTTCTGAATCAGGAGGATTTATAATTCAGTTATTACCTGATGCTAGTGAAGAAGTTGTGGTTTATTTAGAAGAAAAAATTAAAGAAATTTCTTCTGTAACCTCTATGTACAAAGAAGGAATGACACCAGAGGATATTATAGAACAATTATTAGGTGGACTAGGTGTTGAGTTTCTAGAAGAAAAGGAAGCTAATTATGTTTGTAATTGTAATAGAGAAAGAGTTGAAAAGGCGCTAATTAGTGTTGGAAGAAAAGAACTTCAAGAAATGATTGATGAAGGGAAGCCAGTAGAGTTAAATTGTCATTTTTGTAATAGTAAGTATGAGTTTCAAGTTGAAGAGATTAAAGAGTATGTAAAGTTGTAAAAGGGTGCATAAGCACCCTCTTATTTATCAACCATGCGGGATATCATCTTTGTTAAGGTTTTTTTATCTTGATCATCAGCTTCATCCCATAATTCTTTCAAAATTCTTTGTTCGCGATTTTCTGGATCAACATTATTAGATAAAAAATCGCCTATTTTTGTACCAACTTTTGATATGCTTTCTTCACTCATTCCAACAGATTCACCAACATTTACTGCTGTCTTAAGTGTTTTTTTCCATTTGTCCCAATCGTTTACTTGGTCAACATTATTCAATTCCATTGTTAAACCTCCTCTAAGTTTTACTATTAGTATTACCTTTATTTAGAGGTATATGCTAATTTTAATTAGAAAGAGGATGATTTATAATTTTTTCTTCATCTAACGATGGGAATGAAAGAGGTTCATTATAAGACATTAGTTGTTGAGTAGTTGAGTAATCTTGTTTTTTATCATTAATTGTAAGGGAATATTTTTCGTGGGTATACACAATAATATTATCTTCATTTATATAAACAGTATATTCAAAATCAGAAAAAACGAAGTCTGACAACAAAGATTCTAAGTTATCTATATCAAATTCTAAATAATGTTCTTTTAGTTCTTCAAGTTCTTTTTTGGTTAGTATTTGTCCTGTTTGTTCTGCTAGAAGTTTATGAGTTGTAATCCTGTTTTCAACTTGACTATTTATATTATCTTCCAATAAAGCAACATAATTTTCTCTATATATTGGTTCAGCTAAGTCTTTTGGAAGTGTAAAGTTAATTGATGTAACGGGAGAAGTCCAATATTCTGTCTGGATATTTTCTTCTATATTGAAGAAGTCTTCTTCTAAATCTTTAGATATTTTATTATAATAAGATTTAAAAAGAGGCTCCTTTCCTTTATTAATATATGAAGTTAAGATATTAAAGGAAGGATGGGAGTTGGATAATTCAAGAAATTCATCTGTTTTTGACTGCTTTAAATATAAGTTGTTTTTTTCATTATACATTACTAAATATTGAGAAGTATTATTATAATAATGTATACCTTCATAAAGTAAAACTTCTTCATCTACAGAAGCATTTATCATAACATCTACTGTTTCTTCCTGGCTACCACCTTGTATTACTAATGATATATCAGAAAGTTGTTCATTGTTTGCAAGAGCTTTTTCTAAAATATCTTTAGCTGTTGTAGTTTTTGATTTGCAACTAGAAGTTATACCTATACAGATTATAACGCCTATGATAATATAAAAAAAATGACGCATATTTATCACCTTTTCATAAAATGTTAATTATTTAATATTACATTATTTAAAGAATATAGCTAAAATTAAATTGCGGGGGATTGGGATGAAAACAATGTATAATATAGTAAGTATATGTTTAATTGTAATTGCAATTTTTAGCTTCAGTTATTTTTTAGTGTTGATACAATTTGGAGGTATTGATGTTGTCTTTGGAAAGTTTTGGTTATTACTTTTTAGTATAAGTATAATTTTATTATTAATTATATCTTATGTAAAGAAAAATGATATAAATATACACTTTAGTATAAAAATTATAATAGCAATATCGTTAGTAATAGGGGTTATTTCCTTTATATGGATTGAAAGTTTATTAATAAAAGAAGGAAGAACAAGTGATTATAAATCTACTGATTATGTCATTGTTTTAGGTGCTAGAGTAAGAGGGACTGTACCATCTTTATCATTACACCAAAGGTTATTACTTGCTACAGAATATTTAAAAGATAATTCTAACACATTAGTCGTTGTATCGGGAGGTCAGGGTCCTGGAGAAAATATTACAGAAGCAGAGGCTATGGAAACTTTTTTAATAGATAAAGGGATAGAAGATAATAGAATAATTAAAGAAGAATTATCGACAAGCACATATGAAAATATTAAATTTAGCATTAATTTAATAAATGAAATAGAAAGTGGAAATTTTACATTAAGTATTATTACTAGTGATTTTCATGTTTTTAGAGCTAAAAAGATAGCTGAAAAATTAGGTGTAAAAGTTCAAGGAATAGGAATAGAAGTTCACCCGAAATTAACAATAAATTACTTTGTGAGAGAGTATTTCGCAGTTGTTAATGATTATTTAAGGGGCAACCTTAATTAAGTTACGGCAGATAGTATTGACAAAGAAAATTGCAATGGTATAATAATTATAGGTAAATACGATAAAACATTGAAGAGAAGAGTAAAATGTGGGACATCACAGAGAAGAGGTACATTAGCTGAGAGTACTTTAGTTGAAAAGCATTTGAAGACCATCTCTGAGTGGCTCTAATCAAGCCCGTTGATTGCGTTATAATCTTTTTAAGAGGTTTCTTTAACAACAAGGGTGGAACCGCGGGAATAATCTCGTCCCTTCTATAAAGTGTAGAAGTGGCGAGTTTTTTTGTTATATAGCAATAGCAAAGTGCTACTTTTAAAATAATTGGTACTTAAAACATGTACCAATTGTACAAGTTTAATTAGTTAAGAGTATTCAATCAGCTGGGACAAATCGCTAAAAACTACTAGAATGTAAGGAGAGGATAATTATGGAATTAAAGTGGGAGAAAAGAATGGAATTAGGGATACCTTCTATTGATAGCCAACATAAAAATTTGGTTGAAATGTGTAGTAAAGCATTCGAATGGGCAAAAGATTTAGAAGATGGAATTGATTATTATGATCAGATCAATGAGATGTTAAGTGAGATTATTGATTACACACAATATCATTTTAGCTATGAAGAAGAACTAATGAATAAGTATGATTTTGATAGAAAAACAGAACATGAATTTGAACATAAATTTTTCGTAAAAAAACTTAATAAATTATCTAATAAAGATTATGATGAACCTGAGGAACAAAAAGAATTTGTAAATAATTTATCTCAGTTTTTGTTTGATTGGTTAGTTCATCATATTATGGATACAGATAAAAAATATGTTAATTTCTTAAAAGAATACGATGTAAGTTGAAAGGAGAATAAAAGTGAAAATAACATTAAAAGACGGATCATCTAAAGAGTATGCTAATAATATGACAGTCTTAGATATAGCAAAAGACATAAGTGAAGGATTAGCTCGTGTAGCTTGTGCAGGTGAATTAAATGGTGAAGTTGTTGATTTAAGAACTACAGTAACAGAAGATGCAGAGTTAAATATTTTAACTTTTACTAACGAAGATGGCAAACTAGCCTTTAGGCATACAGCAGCTCATATATTAGCTCAAGCTGTAAAAAGATTATTTCCTCAAGTAAAATTAGCAATTGGTCCAGCAATTGAAAATGGTTTTTATTATGATTTTGATATAGAAGAACCTTTTACTAGTGAGGATCTAGAAAAAATAGAAAAAGAAATGAAAAAGATAGTTAAAGAAAATCTACAAATTAAAAAGTTTGTTTTACCGAAAGAAGAAGCATTATCCTTAATGGAGGAAAAAGGTGAGTCATATAAAGTTGAGTTAATAGAAGAACTTGATGAGAATGGAGAGATTTCTTTTTATAAACAAGGGGAATTTGTCGATTTATGCGCAGGACCTCACCTTATCAGTACAAAAACTGTTAAGGCTTTTAAATTAACATCAGTTGCAGGGGCATATTGGAGAGGAAGCGAAAAAAATAAAATGCTTTCTAGAATATATGGAACTGCTTTTACTAAGAACAAAGAGTTAAAAGAATATCTTGAAAAAATAGAAGAAGCAAAAAAAAGAGATCATAGAAAGTTAGGAAAAGAATTAGAGCTTTTTGAAATGTTTGATGAAGGTCCTGGTTTTCCATTTTTCTTACCAAAAGGAATGGTACTTAGAAACACATTAATTGATTATTGGAGAGAGTTACATTTAAAAGCAGATTATCAAGAAATATCTACACCAATAATTTTGAATAAAGAATTATGGTTACGCTCTGGTCATTGGGATCATTATAAAGAAAATATGTACACTACAGATATAGATGAAGCTGATTATGCAGTAAAACCAATGAACTGTCCAGGGGGAATGTTGGTTTATAAAAACAAAATGCATTCATACAGAGATCTTCCTTTAAGAATGGGAGAATTAGGGCTGGTTCATAGACATGAGATGTCAGGTGCTTTACATGGTCTTATGAGAGTACGTAATTTTACACAAGATGATGCTCATATTTTTATGTTACCAGAGCAAATAAAAGATGAGATATTAGGAGTTATTAACCTTATTGATGAAGTGTATAGTGTATTTGGGTTTAAATATCATATGGAATTGTCAACACGTCCTGAGGATAGTATGGGAAGAGATGAAGATTGGGAATTAGCTATTTCGGCATTAAAAGAAGCACTTGATGAAAAAGGGTTAGATTATATTATTAATGAAGGTGATGGGGCATTCTATGGACCAAAGATTGACTTTCATTTAGAAGATTGTTTAGGTAGAACTTGGCAATGTGGAACAATTCAATTGGATTTCCAATTACCAGAAAGATTTGAATTAGAGTATATTGGAAAAGATGGAGAAAAACATAGGCCTGTTATGATTCATAGAGTTGTATTTGGAAGTATTGAAAGATTTATTGGAATTCTGATTGAGCATTTTGCAGGTCAATTTCCAACTTGGTTGGCCCCTGTCCAAGTAAAGGTATTACCTATTTCCGAGAAATACCATAATTATGGTAGTGAAGTTGTAAATGAATTAAAAGCTCAAGGAATTAGAGTAGAGATAGATAATAGAGCTGAAAAGATAGGCTATAAGATTAGGGAAGCAAGAATGGAAAGAATACCCTACTTATTAATAGTTGGACAACAAGAAGAGGAAGACAAATCTGTATCTGTTAGAAGTAGGTTTAAAGGGGACGAAGGAGTAAAAGTTTTAGTAGATTTTATTCAAGGTATAAATAGAGAAATAGTTACAAAGGAGATAAAAGAAATAGAGGTTGACAATGCGGAAAAATAAATAACGTAAAAAAAGGATTGGTTAGTAAAAAGGACATCTAAAGGGTAATGTATTTTAGATGTCCTTTTTATTAGGTGGCAATAAACTATAATAAATAAAAAAGTGTTAATGCATGTTCAGGAGGTAACATGAAAATAAATTATGGGGAAATAGTTGTTAAGAAAAGAAGGTTATTAAATAAGGGTGAAATTAATTTAGTTGATAAAGGAATAAACGTTTTATTAGGGGCTAATGGAAATGGAAAAACCTTATTATTAAAAAAGATTAATTATAAGCATAGAGAAGATTCAGTTCTATTAGAGCAAGATAATAGTCAAATATTAGAAGAAATATCAGTTATAGAAAATATTGCAATGACAGATGAACAAGTAGTTTTGGAGAAGGTAAGAGATACTTTAGAAAAATTAGGGCTTAAAACTATTTTGAATCTTAATTGTAAGAATTTAAGTGGTGGAGAAAAAAGGTTAATATCTTTATTGAGAGCTATTTTTTCTAATAAATCTTTAATTTTATTAGACGAACCTACAAATGATTTAGATTATAAGATGGTGGAAAAAATAACAAGTATTATAAAAGCTTATACAAGTAAAAAAACATTTTTGATTGTTACTCATGATGATAGAATTGAAAAAGTTGCTAACAAAGTGGTTTTGATTGATAATCAAGAGATAAAAATAGTAAATGAAGGAATGCCATTTAATGCACACAAAAAGATTAAAAAAAATATTATTGTAGACAACAATAACATTAAATTAATAAACAAAGTATTCAAATATAATTACTTCACTGTATTATTAATATTTTTATTGCTTGTGTTTTTGGGTTTGAGGATGCATAATATGAGTCAACATAAAAGTAGAATAAGAGAATATATAAATGAAAATCAAATTAATGTTTTAAGTCCTTTATCTATATCATCAGTAGATTTAATGGATGAGGGTGCGATACCTATATCAATGCTTAATCTTTTTGGTGATGAAGAAATCAGTGTAGCGAAGATGAAAAAGAAATTAAATAAAAGTATTGAAAGGGTTAAAAATATGGTTATCCCTTTTGGTGTAGAGATAGAATCTACTAATGAATATGATGTATATCCACTAGAATATTATGGAGATAGAGATAGAAAACGATATCTAGTTTTAGAAACTTATTTAAGAGATATTTTAAATATAAACAATTCTGATGTATATATTGACACAAGTAATTATTTTGATTATATGTTTATAAATAGCAATTTTTTTATAGATAAAGAAGAAAATAGTGTTGAACTGGATAAAGAGATATTTAAGAAAAGTGTGGAATATGTAGAAAAAAATTATCTTTTAGAAAATGAAGTGTTAGAGTGTTTGTTTTATACGATAGTTCTAAAAGATAATTTAAAGTTAAAGGAATTTATAGAAAACGATCAAATAAATAATTTAATGGAGGAAAATCTTTTCATACAATCAAATGAAACAATAGAGTTAATTAATCAAATTAATGTTTTTTCAGAAGAAAGACAAAATATAAAATTGGTATTAATTGCTGTGATAGTTTTTATTGTATTTGATATTATGCACAATATATTTAGAATGATTAATAACAAAAATCTTGTGTTAGTATTTAAAAATTATGGCTATAAGAAAAAAGATGTCAAAAAAAGTTTATTTACTAAACAATTAAACTTAAGAGCAAGAATTATTAGTGTGATTTTAATGTTAATAATTAATTTTTTAGTGTTTTTTTTAATTGAAGAATCGCAACTATTATTAAATTATATATATGTAATAGGGTGCTTTTTTGCCGTAAGCATATCATACAAAATTAATAAGTGGATAATTTTATATAATTTGAACAGGTATTATGGATGGAGGTATAGATGAGAGTAAATAGTGTTAGTATTATAAATGAAAACCTAAGAATTGAAAGACTTAAATTTGATTTTAGTAAGTATGGTGTTAATATAATAACTGGTGAAAATGGTTCGGGAAAAACTTCAATAATAGAAAAGATTATGTTTGAATGTAATGATATTCAATTTAATGAACCAGACCAATTAGAGAGTTTTAAAAAAGACAAATCAAGTGTGTTTACATATATTCCACAAAATATTTTATCGTATAATGTGTCCGTAGAAAAATATATCACAAAAAGTAATAAACAAATAAATGATGAGTTTTTAAATGATCTATTATCTAGATTCAAATTTGAAAAAAGTATTTTAAAACAAAAGTTTAATAAATTAAGTGGTGGAGAAAAAATAAAAATTGCTATTATTTCTGGTATGTTAAAAGATACACCATATATCTTTATGGATGAACCGTCCAATAATTTAGATGATTTTTCAACACAAATACTATTGGATTTAATAAATGAATTAAAGAAAGACAGAACATTTATTATTATTACTCATGATCCTAGATTAAAGTTTGAAAACTGTAATAAAATCATTATAGAAAATAATAATAAAATAGAGAATACTGCTCATACAGAAAATGGAACAAACAAAAAAATATGTAAAACTAGTAATAGTAAAAACTATTTTAGCTTGGCATATAAGTTATTTAAGACAAAGAGTAATTTAGTTATAGCATTTCTTACAATTTGTATAGGAATTTTATTAGCATTTTATACTGAAATACAATATTATGAAGGTTACAATGATCAGGAAATACCCCCAGATAATATTATTGTTACCTACAAAGCAGAGCATAAATTTGGAAAACTAAATAAAGTGTATTATAAAGCTGCAAATTTAAAGTTGGATTCAAGTAAAAAAACCAATCTAATAAAATATCATGATATACCTGAGATAAGTAAAATAGAAGGTGTAGAAAAGATTATTCTTCAAGATATGGAGAAGCATATGAATATAAATACTGCATTTTATGAAGATAATCTAATCAATGACTTGCAAGTATATGCTGTGCCAAATATAGTAATTGAAAATTATATTGATTTTTTGGGACAATATTGGATAATGGATCATTTAATTGAAGGCAGATTTCCAAAAGATTATCAAAATGAAATAACTATTTCAAAAAGTTTGTTAAAAAAGTATTTTAATTATAGTGAAGATATGATAGAAAATGCCTTAGGAAGTAAGGTAACTTTTAAAAATCAAGACTATACTATAGTAGGGTTACATACTACTGATGTTTGTTTTTTATCTTATACTGATGATAATAATTTTGGATTTTATACTTATGAGAAAGAGACATATAATGACTTTACATCTAGTATTATTCATTATAAGGAGAGAATGGATTATGCAGATAAAGAAGGAACTAATTTTATGATGATTTTCACTCAAAATGGTTATGAAAAGAATGTATTAGATAAACTTATGAAGACTTATCCAGCTGAAAATTATTATTCAGCAAAATATACAGATTATTTTAAGAGGTATTTAAATAAGAACTTTATTTTTAAGGTTCTTGGTATTAACTTTATATTAGCAAGCATTGTAAGTCTGTTATTATTATTCTTTACAAAAGAAAAAATATTGATAGACAAAAAGAAAATTCGTGATTTTGAGAATTATTATATTGATAAAAAAGAAATTAAGAATAATTATTTAGTAATAAATATCATCATGTACATTTTGATATTTCTTGCTATTATTGTGTTTAATAATTATTATAGTGTATTTAGTTATAGTTCTAATTATGTAATCATTTTTACAATATTGTTTATGCTACTACCTTCGTATATATATTTATTTTTTAAGGTAAAAAATGCTTAATATATTTCTATGCATATATTTAATAATTGTTCTCAATGTAATTATTCATGAATTTTGTCATATTATAGCAGCTAAAATTTTAAAAATAAAATTATACGGAATTTATTTTGGGAATAAAATGTATGTTATAAAATATAAGAAAATAAATATTTCGCCAATTATTCTACAGGGACATATAGAAATTGATGTAAAGGAAATTAAAGATATATCGAAGGTAAAATTAAGTATATTCTTTTTTAGTGGTGTTTTAGGTAATATTATATTAACAATATTATTAGGTGTATATATAAATAATATAATTCTTAACGTGGGTATTATCATAATTGGTTCAAATATAGTTGTTAGAAATACAATACCATGGATATATGAAGAAAATGATATAAATTTGTTAATAGATTGTTTTAGAGAAAACTGATATAATGAAAAGGGAGCTGGAAATAGAGGTTGACAATGCGGAAAAATAATGATATTATACTATGAGTGAATTAAAACAAGTAGAAGTATCCACTTCTCACCTTAGCATATATAAGTGACTAAGGTACAGATTAAGTAAGACTTTTGATTATAAATTATTTGTCATGCTTTAAATAAGTGGATGGTTCTGCGCTATCCACTTTTTTGCGTTTTAAAATATATGGAGGTGTCTAATTATTAGCGATTTAATGATTAATGAGCAAATTCGTGACAAAGAAGTGCGTGTTATTACACATGACGGAGAACAGTTAGGATTAATGTCTGCTAAGGAAGCTTATTTGATAGCAAGAGAAAGGAATCTTGATCTTGTTAAAATTGCTCCAAAAGCAAAACCACCTGTTTGTAAGATTATTGATTATGGTAAGTTTAAATATGAGCAAGCAAGAAAAGAAAAAGAAGCTCGTAAAAAGCAAAAAGTAATTAATGTAAAAGAGGTGCGGTTATCACCTAATATTGAACAAAATGATATTAATACGAAGATGAATCAAGCTAGTAAATTTCTTAAAAAAGGTGATAAGGTAAAAGTTACTGTTCGCTTTAGAGGGCGTGAGTTAGCTCATACATCAGTAGGTAGAGAGATATTACAAAGCTTTGCCAAAGGCTTATCAGATATTGCAGAAATCGAAAAGCCACCTAAAATGGAAGGCAGAAATATGGTTATGTTTTTAGCTGAAAAGCGCTAAATCAGAAAATCATATATCAATAAATCACAAATTACAGTATAATTATTTGAACTTAAATTATATTTGTTAATTGTTACAAATTTTATTTGTTAGGAGGAAAAGAATATGCCTAAAATGAAAACACATAGAGGCGCTGCAAAACGCTTTAAAAAGACAGGAACTGGAAAGTTAAAAAGAAATAAGGCTTATAAGAGTCATATTTTAACTAAGAAATCAGCAAAAAGAAAAAGAAATCTTAGAAAGACCACTGTTACTGACAAAACAAATGAAAAGCAAATTAAAAAAATGTTACCTTATATCTAGATAATCGAATAGGAGGGAAAAAACATGGCAAGAGTCAAAGGCGGATTGCATACACATAAAAGACGTAAAAGAGTTTTAAAGTTAGCTAAGGGATATAGAGGAGCTAAGTCAAAACAATTTAGAACTGCAAAACAAGCAGTTATGAAATCTTTAAGTTATGCATATACGGGTAGAAAGCTAAGAAAAAGAGAGTTTAGACAGTTATGGATTTCAAGAATTAATGCAGCTGCAAGATTAAATGATATATCATATAGTAGATTAATGCACGGCTTGAAATTAGCAGGTGTTGAAGTTAATAGAAAAATGTTAGCTGAAATGGCTATAAATGACGCAGAAGGATTTACTCAATTAGTAAATGTTGCAAAAGAAAAATTAAATTAATTAAATAAAAGACAAAAGGCTATTGACTTGATTATTCATATTCAATAGTCTTTTTTTATTAATTAGGAAAGTTCTACTTTTAAAATAATTGGTACTTAGAACATGTACCAATTGTACAAGTTTAATTAACTAAGAGTATTAGAGCAGCCGGGACAAATCGCGTTGCGAACGTGGTGAAGCCACTTTTGTCCTTAATAAATGTCGAAAAGGAATAGATATTGATTTGAAATTATAGTTTCTTATGGTATAATCTATTTGTTATAATAGTGTTAATTTTGTAAAATAACAAATAAAAAGGTCAATAGAGGAATTTGAATTTGTCCTTTATTGTAACTCGTACAAGGCTTGCAAAGCCTTGCATAGTGCGAGTTAATATAAAAAAGGGGGAGAAAAAATGTTTTGTAGAAATTGCGGTCAAGAAATGTCGGATGATGCTATTTTTTGTGAAAATTGTGGATTTAGAGTTCAAGAGGTTGATGAAGGGAAAGAAGGTTTTAATGTAGCAT
The DNA here is from genome assembly GCA_046546235.1 of Eubacteriales bacterium. Taxonomy (GTDB): domain Bacteria; phylum Bacillota; class Clostridia; order Lachnospirales; family DSM-24629; genus JBKGYG01. The sequence goes on from JBKGYG010000042.1 coordinate 13,917, forward strand.
CTAAAAACAAGATGTCAGAAAATGTAGTGTCCAATAATGAAGACAGTGAAAGTGGGTTAGAGGGAGTAAACAATGAAGACACAAGTAAGGAATTTGCAAAAGAAGAAGTCGAATTAATGAATGATATTGAAAAACAAAAAGTTCAAGAAAGTACAGCAGAAGTAGAAAAAGATGAAAAACATAACGAAGAATTTTTAGAAAAAAATACAGAAGCTAAAAAAGAGTCTGAAGAAAAGTCGGAAGATATAAAAGAACTACATAAAAAAGAAAAAGTTAAAAGTGAAATGAAACAAATGATTAACAACTTAATTCAAAAGGTGGGTGTTAAAAAACTAGCCATAATTGGTGGAGGTTGTTTACTAGTAATTGTTTTGATTTTTATACTGAAAAAAGGTGATAGTGTAGGTGTAATTAGTGATGAGATTGATTATTCAAAGATACCTATATTCTATACAGTTGATGGCGAAGATAATATATATTATCCAAGTACAAAGAAAAGTGTAAAAATAGACGAGTTAAATGATGTGAAGTTTGTAAATGAGTCAGTATTATATTATTTAGAAGAAGATGGGGATTTATATCGTTTAGATAACGGTAACAAAAAAAAGAAGATAGATAACGGTGTTTATCATTATAATTATAAGTCAGATAGTAAAATTTTATCCTATGTAAAAATAGATAAGGAAGGTACTTTTCTTTCAAATGGTGCAAGTAAAGGCAAAAAAACAGAGTTAAGTACTTCTGACGATTACTTGACTAATAAAGAAAGAGATTTTTTTGCAGCAGATTCTGGAGATTTATATATAGGAACAAAATTAAGTAATATGACTAAAGTAGAGCCATATAGATACATTAGAGATTTGATATTTGTAAAAAATGATGCAGTTTATTACGAATCAGATGACTATATTTATAAAACTAATAAAAATAAGAAAACAGAAAAATTATTTAAAGGAAAGAGTTTTGGTCTAGAATATAACATATATGGAGAAGATGCTAAGATTTTATATCAAGATGAAGATGATGATCTATATTTATATAACGGCGAGGAAAATATAAAAGTAGCACCTAACGTAGACTCTTATGAAAGTAATATTATAGATAGAGATTTGGAATCTATAAGATTTTTTATTACTTTAAAAGATGATAAAAAAATTTTGTGGGATGAAGAAACAGGGAGTACAGTTGATCTTGGAGATGAATATATAAGAACACATGATTGGACATCCTCATTAGACCATATATTATTTGAAATAGATGATGAATATATAATGTATAGTATTATAGATGAAGTATGGGTAGAGGAAAAAATTAATCTTGATTCTACCGATATAGTAGTTTTATCTGATGATGGAGAAAGGGTATTAAATCTTGATAGAGGTAATAATAACCTAGTATCATTATATGATTTAAGTATTAATTCTAAAAAAGAAATTAAGTATGGACGTGACTTTGATTATACAAAAGACTTAAGATCAATAATTGCTATAGAAGATGATAGACTTTATTTCTATAGTGATGGCGATGAAAAAATAATATATGATGATGTAAATGAAGCTAAATTGTCAAGAGATGGTAAGAATTGTATTTTCCAGGATATGGATGATAGTATATACATATCAAGAGATGGAGATAAGCCAGATATAATAAGTAATGATGTTAAAGATTATTATAATTATAGAGAAGAGTTAATTTACTATATTGATTATAATGACACTTTATATAATTATGATGTTAAATCTGATAAGGCAAGAAAAATAGCCGAAAATGTAGAGGATGTAGATTTATATATGTCATATTTACTAGATTAGAGGAGGGGAAAAATAATGAGCAAAAGGCTTTTAATACAAATAAGTTTATTATCATGCTCTTGTTAATGATTATAATAATAAATTACTAGACTTTATATTAGAAATAAGGTTTGATGAGGAAAACGTAGAAGAAGTAATAGAAGGTTTTTTAGAAGATATAATAGAATGGATTGAAGAATTATATTTACAGAGGTTGCCATATGGCAGCCTCTGTAAAAAACTGAATTATTTTTGACGAAAGCCAGGCACTAGTTGACAACTTAATAATAATATGATAATATAACCTTCGCTGATAAATTTATTTCTATCCTAATACGGGGTGTGGCTCAGCTTGGCTAGAGCGCTTGATTTGGGTTCAAGAGGTCGCAGGTTCGAATCCTGTCACCCCGATTTATCTGTGCCTGTAGCTCAGTTGGATAGAGCAGTGGCCTTCTAAGCCACGTGTCCGGGGTTCGAATCCCTGCAGGCACGTTAGGCTTTATTAAATATAAAAAGCAGTTGTGGCGGAATTGGCATACGCGCTAGACTAAGGATCTAGTGTCCACATCGGACTTGGGGGTTCGAGTCCCCCCAACTGCACTTTGCGCGAGTGGCTCAGTGGTAGAGCATCGCCTTGCCAAGGCGAGGGTCGCGGGTT
>JBKGYG010000043.1:0-15549 GCA_046546235.1 Eubacteriales bacterium
ATAATAATGAAGATATAGATGAAGATTTAGATGAGAATGTGGAAGAGGAAATTGATGAAGATTCAAATGAAGAAAATCCAATAGAAGATTCTAATAATGAATCTTAGGGGAGGGGAATAAGTGGAAGTAGGAAAGATACCCGAGACAATTCTTAAACGTTCAATCTTTAAACAAATAAAACACAGACGTAATGAGGTGTTAGTAAGGCCTAATGTAGGCGAAGATTGTTCGTTTTTACAGTTAAATGAAGATGAAGTATTTGTTGTTTCTACAGATCCAATTACTGGTGCGGTTAAAGATGTTGGGTCTTTAGCAATTCATGTAACGGCTAATGATTTAGCTTCAAGTGGTGCTGAGCCAGTAGCAGTATTATTAACTATTTTATTACCTAATGGAACAAGTGAAAAGGAATTAAAAAATATAATGAAAGATATAGAAAGTACTTGCGATTTATTAAATATTGAAGTAATAGGAGGGCATACAGAAGTAACTAATGCTGTTATACAACCTATTGTTTCAGTTATGGGTATAGGGAAGTGCGAAAAAGGCACACTTATTACAACAAGTGGGGCAAGAGCAGGACAAGATATCATACTTACAAAATGGGCAGGTGTTGAAGGAACTGCTATAATTGCTAATGAAAAGGAAAAGGAATTGTTAACAAAATATAATAGTGATTTAATTGGACGAGCTAAAGGATTTAAAAAATATCTATCTATTTTAGAGGAAAGTAAAATAGGACGTAGATTAGGAGCAACTGCAATGCATGATGTTACAGAAGGAGGAGTATTTGGAGCACTTTGGGAATTGGCTAGCTCATCTAAATTAGGATTAGAAGTAGATCTAGATTTGATACCTATAAAACAAGAAACAATTGAGATATGTGAATTTTATGGAATAAATCCATATAAGCTTATTTCTAGTGGCTGTCTTTTAATAACTATTGACGATGGTAAGAAACTTGTAGAGACTCTTAATAAAGTAAATATAGAAGCAAGTATTATAGGGAAAATGAAAGATTCTAATAATAAAATTATAAATTATGGTCATACAAAGAGAGCTATAGAACCACCAAAAAGCGATGAGTTATATAAAATTATCTAATATAGCAATAAAAATAATTAGGGAGGGTTAACATAATGAGACACCAATTATTAGAAACATTAGAAAAGAATAGCAAGATAGCTATTAAGGATTTGGCAATTTTATTAGGTGAAGACGAAGATACTATAGCAAAAGAGGTTAGTGATTTAGAAAAAGAGAAAATAATATGTGGATATCATACTCTTATTAATTGGGATAAAACCAATAAAGATTCTGTTATAGCACTAATAGAAGTTAAAGTTACACCTCAACGGGGTGAAGGTTTTGACAAAATCGCAGAAAGAGTATATCGATTTAAAGAAGTTCGATCGGTATATTTAATGTCTGGTGGATTTGACTTAACAGTAATTATAGAAGGGAAAACTATGCACGAAGTAGCTTTATTTGTAGCACAAAAATTAGCACCTTTAGAATCTGTATTAAGTACTGCTACACATTTCGTGCTTAAAAAGTATAAAGAATATGGAATTATATTGGAAGAGCATTCAAAGGATGAAAGGATGTTGGTTTCACCATGAGACAATTATTATCAGATAAAGTAAAAGCTATAAAACCATCAGGCATTCGAAAATTCTTTGATATTGTAAGTGAAATGAGTGAAGCAATATCGCTGGGAGTCGGAGAACCTGATTTTGATACACCTTGGCATATTCGAGAAGAGGGAATATATTCATTGGAACAAGGGAAAACTTTTTACACATCTAATTCGGGAATGAAGGAACTGAGAGAAGAGATAAGTACTTATCTAGATAGAAAATATGATTTAAGATACGATGGAGTAAATGAAATACTTGTAACAGTTGGAGGAAGTGAAGGTATAGATTTAGCATTAAGGACATTAATCAATCCAGGGGATGAGATTTTAATTCCTCAACCTTGTTTTGTGTCTTATGAACCCTGTGCGGTTTTAGCTGGTGGCACTCCTGTTACTATTCCTTTAAAAGCAGAAAATCAATTTAAATTAACAAAGGAAGAAGTTGAACAGGCAATCACACCAAAAACTAAAGTATTAATGTTAGCTTTCCCAAGTAATCCAACAGGTGCAATAATGGAAAAAGAAGATCTTCAAAGAATAGTGGATGTTGTTATTAAGAATGATTTAATAGTTATTTCTGATGAAATATATGCAGAGCTTACATATAAAGGTAAACATACTTCTATTGCAAGTTTTGAAGGTATGAAAGAAAGAACTATTATTATAAATGGATTTTCTAAGTCGTATGCTATGACTGGATGGAGACTAGGATTTGCAGCAGGACCTAGCGAAATAATTCAACCTATGATGAAGATACATCAATATGCTATTATGTGTACACCAACTACAAGTCAGTATGCTGCTGTAGAAGCTTTGAAAAATGGTGATGAAGATGTTGAAGAAATGAAAAAATCATATAATCAAAGAAGAAGATATCTAATGCATGCCTTTAAAGAAATAAAATTAGATTGTTTTGAACCTTTTGGTGCTTTTTATGTTTTCCCAAGTATTGAAAAGACAGGAATGACTTCTGAACAGTTTGCAACAGAGTTGCTAAAAGAAGAAAAAGTTGCAGTTGTTCCTGGAACAGCTTTTGGTGAGTGTGGAGAAGGATTTATAAGATGCTCCTATGCATCATCTCTTGATAATTTAAAAATAGCAATGGATAGGATAAATCGTTTTGTAAGTAAAAGGATATAATATAAAAACCTCCAAAATTATTTGGAGGTTTTACATTCTGGGCAATAGCCATAAAAGTAAAATTTTTCACTTACAATTTCAAAATCTGTTTGTTGCTGAATTTTTTTTACAGTATCTATTAATTCATCCGTATGCAAGTCTATTACACGAGAACATTTTAAACATATAGCATGAGGATGAGGATTAATATTTGCGTCATATCTAAAACTATCTTCCCCAACATTAAGTTCTTGTACTAATGCAGATTTTTTTAAAGTATCTAATGTTTTATAAACAGTTGCTAGACTCATAGTAGGATGTGTTGGTTGTAATTGTTTGTATATTTTTTCTGCACTAGGATGTTCAGTAGTGTGATAAAGAATATTAAATATAGCTAAACGTTGAGGAGTGACCTTAAGTTGATTTGATTTTAACATTTCAGCTAATTGTTGCATAAGAACCGCCTTCCTAGGAATAATTAATAATGATTATTTGATGATAATATGTTACTACAAAAATGCTAAAATGTCAATACATAAAAGTGTTCTTATACAATTTTGACAAAATTGTTGATTATATTAATGATTGCATGATAAAATAATATAAAGATCCTAAAGGAGGACAAAAAATGACGACTTTTAATGTTGAATATATAAATCCATTTTTAAATGCTGCTGTTAATGTACTAAAAGATGTTTGTCAGTTAGAAACTACAATGGAGAAACCTAGGCTAAAAGATTTAGTGTATGACGATGATACATTAGTTATAATAATAGGTGTTACTGGAGGAATGAAAGGATCAGTTTTGATTACCTTTAGTTCTCAAGTAGGTTGTAATATAGCATCAAAGATGATGATGGGTATGCCAGTGAATGAATTAAATGATATGGCTAAAAGTGCTATAAGTGAATTAGGTAATATGATATTAGGAAATGCGGCTACTCTTTTTTCTGCTAAAGGGATTGATATTGATATTACACCACCGTCAGTATGTTTCGGGAATATGTCCATATCTGTTAATGAAACAAAAAATATTTGTGTGCCATTAATATATGATGAAGATAAAGTTGTAGAAATAAATATCGCTATAAAAGATAAGTAGGTGGACATTATGCATATTGTATTACTAGAGCCTGAAATACCTGCTAACACTGGAAATATTGGTAGGACTTGTGTGGCGACTGGTACCAAATTACACTTAATAAAGCCGTTAGGATTTAAAGTAGATGAGAAATCTGTAAAAAGGGCAGGATTAGATTATTGGAATGAGTTAAATGTATGTGTATATGAAGACTTTAATGAATTTATAAACAAAAACAAAGGTGTAATAATATATATGGCTACTACTAAAGCTAGGAAGACTTACGCAGAAGTAAAATATGATTCAGATGCTTATATTATGTTTGGCAAGGAAAGTGCTGGTATACCTGAAGATATCCTTATAAAATATAAAGAAACAAGTATTAGAATACCAATGATTCCTGAAACAAGGTCATTAAATTTATCCAATTCTGTTGCAATAGTATTATATGAAGCTTTAAGACAAAATAACTTTAACTCATTACAATTATTTGGTCAATTAAGGAATTATAAATGGTAAAACTAGAAGGTAAACTTCTAGTTTTTTAAGTTAAGAGTGAAAACAAATTCTGTTCCGATTCCTTCAGTGCTAAACACTCGTATTGTTTCATTATGTGCTTTTATAATTTCTTTGACTATAGACAAACCTAGGCCAGTCCCCTTTTTATCTATTCCTCTAGAAGGATCGCTCTTATAAAATCTGTCCCATATGTGATTAAGTTGTTCTTTTGGAATTCCCTGTCCATAATCTTTAATGGATACATATACTTTATTATTTAATTTGGTTGTTTCTATTATTATCTGACTGTCAGCGTTTGTAAATTTAACGCTATTATCAAAAAGGTTATATAAAACTTGTTGGATTTTATCAATGTCAGCAGAAACTAGAAGTTCTTCATTATCTAGTTTTAACTTAACACTAATATTTTTTTGAGAACATTTATGCTCAAATAATTTTGCAACTTTTCTTATTACATGATGTATATCAAAAGAAATATAGTTTAGATTAAGACCTTGAGTTTCCATACTAGTTAAAAAAAGAATATCTGAAGTTAATTTGTTTAGTCTCTCTGTCTCATCAATAACAACTGATAGATACTTATCTTGTTCGTCTTTTGATATAGTACCATCTAAAATTGCACCAACGTAGCCTTTGATTGATGTTAGGGGAGATCTGAAGTCGTGAGAAATATTAGCAATAAAGCTTCTTCTGAATTCCTCAGTTTTACTTAATTCATAAGCCATATTATTTAAAGATTCTGCCAGTTGACCAATTTCATCTTTGGATTTGACCTGTAAGGTTTTTTCAAAATCTCCATTTGAGTATTCTATAGCAGCTTTATTCATTTCTCTTAATGGGTTAACAATTTTTCTAGTATAAAGGTATATTAACACAGCAGAAATCGATAAGGTAGAAGCTAATGTAATAAAACCTATTCTAAAAATTGAAGAGGCTTGTTTTTTTATATCAGATATATCAGAATGAAAAAATATAGCACCTTGTAAAGTGTTATTAGCGATTATTGGTGTTCCAACAGTTATCATTGTATTATCAAAATAACCATAAAAATCTCCAACCATTGAGAATCTTCTGTATAATAAATTTTCATCTAAATTAGTAATATCTAAAGAATTAGATCTGTTTAGATTATCTCTAGAATCAGCAATAACGCTACCATGTTTATCAACAAACCAAATACGTATATCAAAATAATTATCTAACATTTGAAGTAGATGTTCTATATTAAAAATGTTAATTTCATCTAAGTAATATTGAGATAAATATTGGTTTGTAATTATTGTAGTTTCTTTTTCAAGTAATCTTTTCCTTTCATTGATTAAAAAACCTTCTATTGCATTATAAGTGAATGTAATAAGGATAATATAGCTAGATAATATAATTATAATAAATATCATAAAAAATTTTCTTATAAGTGATTTCCCCAATTATTTCACCTCAAATTTATAACCAATTCCCCAAACGGTTTTTATACCCCATTCTGAAGTAGGCTTTATTTTTTGCCTAATACGTTTTATATGAACGTCAACAGTTCTTGTATCTCCTATATATTCATATCCCCAAATTTTATCTAATAGTTTTTCTCTGGTAAAAACTTGGTTTGGGTTAGAAGCTAAAAAGAATAACAACTCTAACTCTTTTGGTGGCATTTCGATTTTATTATTATTATATAATACAGTATAATTTGAGAGGTTAACTGATAAATTATTGTAAGCAATTTGCTTAGTTGATTGTTCTTTCGGTTGGTATCGTCTTAATACTGCTTTAACTCTAGCTACTAACTCTTTTGTATCAAAGGGCTTAACAATATAATCATCAGCACCTAGTTCAAGTCCTAAAACTTTATCAAAGGTTTCACCCTTTGCAGTTAACATAATAATTGGTGTTTCGGAAATTTTTCTTAGTTCTTTACAAACATCATATCCACTAATACTAGGAAGCATTAAGTCAAGTAGGATTAAGTTAGGTTCAAAAGCATGAAATATACTTAAGGCTTCTTTTCCAGTGTTGACTATTTTTGTTTCATAGCCCTCTTTATTTAAATAAAGAGCTATAAGATCAGCTATATGCTTATCGTCATCAACAATTAAAATTTTTTGTTTTATAGTAGTCATTATTACACTCCTTTAGGTTGATCAAAATTTATTAGAGAAAGTTTACAATTATGTTTTTTATAGTTTATAATTCAACGATTGTAACGCCGGATTCTCCTTCTCCGTAATTGCCCAATCTATAATCTGTAACATACTTTAATCTTTTTAAATATGAGTGAATTGCTTTTCTTAAGGCTCCTGTTCCTTTCCCATGAATAATAGTTATTTGAGAAAGGTGTGAAAGGTAAGCATCATCAATATATTTTTCGATATAACTTAGTGCCTCTTCTACAGTTTTGCCCCTTACATCAATTTCTGTATTAATAGTTTTTGATTTGCTCAGATTACTTTTGTTTTTTGAGATATTAGGTTTCTTAATATTGTTATTAATAGTTTCTTCTTGGACATAAGATAAAGAAGATTTATGGACGCTTGTCTTTATTATCCCTAATTGAACTAAAACTTCACCTTTATTGTTTTCTGGTTTTAAGACAGTCCCTTTTTGATTAAATTCAGAAACAAAAACAGTATCTCCGACTTTAATATTTTTTGGGCCAGATTTATTAAAGTTTCTCTTAGTCTTTTTGTTTGAAATAATGCTATCTTCTATATTAGATAACTTAGTTCTTATGTCTTGACGTTCTTTTTCTAATGTAGCTTGATTAATATTTCCTGTATTTTGAGACCATTTATTAAATTTTCTTATAGTAGAATCTGCATATTCTTTAGCTTCTTTTAATATTTTATGAGCTTCTTCTTTTGAACTATTAATAATGGAATCCTTTTGGTTTTCAATCTTTCGTTGTTTTTCTTCTAATTCTTTTTTTAGTGTTTCAATATTTTTTCGGTTTTGTTTAGCTTTTTCTTTTTCAGTTTCTATAGTTTTACGATTATTTTCTAAATCTGAAATAAGGTCTTCAAATTGTTTAGTGTCTTGAGATATAAGTTGTTTAGCATCATCTATAATATAATTAGGTAAACCCAAACGTTTAGAAATAGCAAAAGCATTACTTTTTCCAGGGATTCCTATTAATAATTTATAAGTTGGTTTTAATGTTTTTACATCAAATTCACAACTAGCATTTTCAATTCCTTCTGTAGATAATGCGAAGATTTTAAGTTCGCTATAATGAGTGGTAGCTATAGTTCTAACCTTTTTTTCGTGCAAATATTGCAAAATGGACATAGCCAATGCAGCTCCCTCAGTGGGGTCAGTGCCAGCCCCTAACTCATCAAATAATACTAAAGATTTATTATCAGCATTATTTAATATGTTAATAATATTTGTCATATGAGATGAAAAAGTGGAAAGGTTTTGTTCAATACTTTGCTCATCTCCTATATCTGCATAAACTTCTTCAAAAAAAGCTAGTTTCGACTTGTCAAAAGCGGGGATATGCAGGCCAGATTGTCCCATCAAAGTCAAAAGGCCAACTGTTTTAAGTGAAACTGTTTTACCTCCTGTGTTAGGTCCAGTTATAACTAACATATCAAATTCCTTTCCAATAACTACATCGATTGGAACGGCTGTTTCTTTATCTAAAAGAGGATGACGTGCTTTTTTAATTTGAATAATACCGTCGTTATTAAAAATCGGTTCACTTCCTTGATGTTTTATTGATAAAGAAGCTTTTGCAAAAATAAAATCTAACATTGCAAGAGTTTCAATATTTTGAGTTAATTCGTTTGTGTAGCCAGCGGTTTCAGCGCTTAACTCAGATAATATTCGCTCTATTTCTTCTTGTTCTTTTGAAGTTAGTTCTTTAATCTCATTATTTAATTTTACTACCGACATAGGCTCAATAAACAAAGTTGCACCACTAGAAGATTGGTCGTGTATCATTCCCGAAAATTGTTGCCTATATTCTTGTTTGACGGGTAAGCAATATCTATTATTGCGTAAAGTTATTACATTTTCTTGGAGCATATTTCTAACACTAGAACTATTTATTAATTGGTTCAGTTTTTCATGGATACGTTCATTTGTTCTATTAATTTTTCTTCTTATATTACGCAATTCGTGACTTGCATCGTCACTCATTTCTTCTTCGGATAGAATACATTTATTAATTTTCTTGTATAAAGGTGTTAAAGGTTCAAGTTGTTCAAAATAATTTGTAATGGTAAGAGACGGAAGGTCAACATCTGTTTTTTCATATTGTTTTAATTTTGAAGTGATTTCTAAAACATTACTAATATTCAAGAAATCAATCATTCCAAGAACTCCACCAATATTTAATCTGTGTATTTCAGGGTGAATATCTTTAAAATTTTTCAAAGGAATATTTCCTTTTTTATATATCATAGTAACTGCTTCGGTAGTTTCTTTTTGCTTACATAGTACAATTTGATAGGTATTATATGGTTGTAATTGTTGGCACATTTTTTTGCCTAATACAGATTGTGCTAAATCAGATAATTGATCTATAATTTTATAAAACTCAAGAGTTTTCAAAGCTTTATTGTTCATCACATTTCCATTCCTTTCAAGTATATAGCTAAGCACATATAACAACATAAAGTAAATTCAATATATTCTCTTTTCATAAATTGTAGTTGATAAAAGTTCATTATCCACTTTTTTATTAAAACCCAATTTATTTTGAAAACCTAAAGACTTCCAAAATAAATGAGCAGTTTTATTTTCATTATGAACAGACAAACAAACATTATTAACATTATAAATAGTTCTTATTATTTCTTCGATTCCTAAAAAAAATTCGGTTCCATAAAGTTGACGCAAATGCTTTGGATGTATCATAAGGGTTTGAAGCCAAAAACAGTTATAATCATTTTTTATAAAACCCTTAGAATGAGCAATTAATTTCTTTGAATCTTTAGTCTCTGCAACAAAATTTAAAGCCTCTTTGTATAAAGGATTATTAAAAAAGTTAGTATTCGCATAAAAATACTCTCGGTGTTTCACACAATCTTTATATAAGTAGTATAAATCTTGAAGTTTAAGCTGTCTAATATTTAATCTTATGGTTTGTTTATAATTGATGGACATATAATCTTCACCTTTATATACATTTATAATTCTAATAATCCTTGAGTTAATTTTACAATAAATAAAAAAAAATTAAAACCTAAATAAATATAAAATTTTACAAGTTTAGTTTGTAGAGAAAATAATAATTAAGAGATTTTCCGTAGAGAAATATATATTCTTATACTATTATCAAAGGATGCTTTGTCTACAGTTTAGTCTAGAAATATATTAATCAAAAAATAGGACTATTTACCTATTTTTTATTTAAGGTATTTATTACAAAAATATTAAAATTATGTTATAATGTACAAGAGTATTTAATATTCGTTGTAACTTGCGTACCACCTGAATTAGGAAGTACATAGGCAAGTTAATATAATTTTATTTTATTAAGTTTATACTAATGAATAATCAGGACTAAAAATTATTGGCAGATATTTAAATTGAGACCATTATAACTATATAGTTAATAAACATAGTTTATTGTGCATATAATTAGATGCTTGGACTAAATTATGAATGAATTATAGTAAAAAATGTAGAAGGTGGTATTGTTTATGTTTAGGGGGATATTTAAACGAAAACGTAAAGTTAAGCGTGACAAATACTTAACAATGATGCTTATTTCAAATCCAACCAAAAAGGCAAAAACAATAAAAGTACATAAATATATTAGATATCCAATATATGCAGTTATTATTTCTGTAATAGTTGTAGTAATTATGACAGTTACATATATTGCTAACCTTGAAATGGAGGTTGCAAAAAAAGATCAAAACATTCAAGTAACAAGCATGGAAAATAAATCTATCAAAAAAGAAAATGAAGAGTTAAAACAAGAAAATGAGATAAGATATAATGAGTTAATCACTGTGACTAATCAAATGGATATACTAAAAGAGAATGTAGAACAAATCTCTGAACATAAAGAAGAAATAGACGAAAAATTAAATAGCACAGAAAAAACTACAAAGGAACAAGTAGGTGAACCTATAGAATTAGATAGTACAAAAGTAGCAAATTCTAAAGAGTTAAGTTATGCTTCTAGTGATTTTAATAGGGACTTTGATGAATTTGAAATAGGTTTGAACGACTTAGAGAAAGATATTAAAGATTTAGCAGAACAATTATCTATTGAGCAAATAATATATGATAAAATTAATGAAAAGGTAGATGAAGTTATTCCATATTGGGAATCATATCCATCTATTTTACCTGTTAATGGAAGAGTAACAAGTCCATTTGGATGGAGAAGAAATCCATTTACAAAGAGATCATCAGAATTTCATAAAGGTGTTGATTTATACGCATATTATGGCACGTCTGTAAAAGCGACGGGTGAAGGAAAGGTCATAGCAGCTGAGTATGATCGTTCATATGGATATATGATAGTTATTGACCATGGGTATGGCATTTCAACAAGGTATGCGCATAATTCCAAATTATTAGTAGACAAGGGTGACGTTGTTAAACGTGGTGATATTATAGCTAAATCGGGTAATTCTGGTAGAAGCACAGGGCCTCATGTTCATTATGAAGTAATGGAAAATGGCAAGCAACAAAACCCTTTAGATTATTTGTATGAAGGAGAGGAGTAAATATGAAAAACAATTCTAAACCCAATTATGAAAAACCTGAAACAATAATTGGTAATGATACGGTTATTGAAGGGACATTACTTAAAGCAAAAAACTCACTACAAATTAATGGTACTTATATTGGAAATCTAGAAGTAGAGGGAAGTATTGTTATTGGAGAAACAGGAAAAGTTGAAGGTAATACCAAATCAGAATTTTTACTTGTGGCAGGAGCAATAAAGGGGAATATAGAAGTTAGTCAACAGGTACATATAATGCCAACAGGTAAAGTTGTAGGGGATATTCAATGTTCTAGTATTATTATAGATGATGGAGCATACTTAGATGGAACATGTAAAATGAATTCGTCACCAGGATTTAGTAAAAGTGACGCAAAAGATAAGTAATATAATTTAAAAAAGGGAAAAATAATTAAAAGTATCCATATATTGTTGGATGCTTTTAATTTTTAGTGGGGAAGTTCTTTTTTTAAAATAATAGCTATTTAAAATAGGTACCATTTCGACATGTTTGATTAGCGAGAAGTAAATTTTTTATTTAAAAAAATAAAGAAACTAATTAAATAAAGATAAAAAACTATAAATTAATTAAAATATTAAAAGTTTAGTCAAAAAGTTTTACAAATTGTTCATATGTCGTTCATAAATTATAGGTATCATATAAATAAAGATGTATAAAAAGGAGGAAACAAGAATATGTATAATGATGAATTTAATAATAATGAAAAAGAAATATCTAACAAATATGAACAGTTTGACACTAATGAAATGAATAATGATCTTATTCCAGAACAAAAATCACATTATTATACTGAAGAAATTAAGACAAAAAACAGAAAAGTTAAACCAAGGTTTATAAGAAGAACAATAGGAACTGTTTTATTGGCAATAATTTTTGGAGTTTTTTTTCAATTAGGTTCTGTAGTTTCCAAACCTTACATGAATGATTACTTTGGACAAGAGAAAGTTAATGACTTTTATTTTGAGGATTCTAAGGAAAAAGAAGACCCTAGAACATTAATTTCGAATAAAGAAAATGCAAACTATACTGAGTATAATTCTCCTGTAGCAGAAGTAGCAGAAAAAGTAAGTCCTTCTATAGTTACTATTTCAAGTGTATCACGAGAAAGAGATTGGTTTTATAATGAATTTGATGTTGAGGGAACAGGCTCAGGAATAATTTTTGGAGAAGAAGATGATGAGATACTTATAGTAACGAATCATCACGTTATTGCAAATGCTGTTGAATTAAAAATTACATTCTTCGATGATAAAACAGCAGATGCTGAGATAAAAGGTTATGAACCACAAGCTGATTTGGCAGTTATTTCAGTTAAAAAATCTGATATAGAGTCGGAGACAAGAAATTTAATTGAAAAAGCAGAATTTGGTGATTCTGAAAATCTTAAAGTTGGTGAACTTGCAATAGCAATAGGTAATCCACTAGGATATAGTCAAACAGTTACAGGGGGCTATATTAGTGGCTTAAATAGAGAAGTAGTTCTAACGGACAAAACATTAGAACTAATACAAACTGATGCAGCAATAAATCCTGGGAATAGTGGTGGAGCATTAGTGAATGCTATAGGAGAAGTTATAGGTATTAATACAGTGAAGTATTCTTCAGATGAAGTTGAAGGGATTGGATTTGCAATACCAATAAATAATGCTAAACCTATTATTGAAGACATAGTAAACCAAAGAGAAAAAGCATATCTTGGTATAGTAGGTAGAAATATTACAGAAGAACTTTCGGATATTTATGGTTTGCCATTAGGAATTAATGTAGTATCAGTTGAGCCCAATTCACCAGCCTATGATGCAGAAATAAAACCATCTGATACTATATTAGAACTTAACGGAGTTAAAACATTTACAATGGAAAAACTACAAGAGGAAATACGTGAGTACGAACCAGGAGAAATAGTTAAGGTGAAGATAGTGAGAATAATAGGTGATAAATTGGAACCTATGGAAATAGAAATAAGATTAGGTGGAAGAGTAGCCTACGAAAGATAATCAGAAAAAAGCCCCCTTTTATATAGATGCCCCATAACGTAAATAGTTATGGGGTTTTTATCTTATACTCTTTGTTTTTTAATAAATATATTGTATAATGATAAATAGTGTTATTATTTGAAAGGAGTAGATTATGCGCTATATCTCGGAGTTAAAAGAAGGGGAACAAGTTGTTGAACATTATTTATGTAAACAAAAACAAGTTTTAAAAACTAGAGCCGGAAAAAGTTATTATTCTATGAAACTTCAAGATAAAACAGGAGTTGTAGATGCGAAAATATGGGATCTTAGTTCTGGTATAGATGATTTTAATGAACATGATTATATTAAGGTAGATGGTCAAGTGTTATTATATCAGAATTCATTGCAAATAAATGTTAGACGTCTAAGAAGGAGTCAAGAAGGAGAATATGATCCAAAAGAATATATACCTACTTCTTCTAGAGATATTGAAGAAATGTACAAAGAAATCCTATCATATATAAATAAAATAAAAGAGCCTCATATTAAAAAACTAACAGAAAAGTTCTTTAAAGAAGACGAAGCTTTTGTAAGTCGTTTTAAATCTCATTCAGCAGCTAAAAGTATGCATCATGGTTTTATGGGAGGCTTGTTAGAACACACACTATGTATTTTAAATCTATGTGAGTTTTACGCAAAACAATATCCCATAATCGATACGGATATTCTATTTGGAGCGGCTTTATTTCATGATGTAGGTAAAATCCTTGAATTATCAAGTTTTCCCGTTAATGATTATACAGACGAAGGACAATTGCTAGGACATATTGTGATCGGATTAGAATGGATAAACGATAAAATAAAAGAAATACCAAACTTTCCACCAAAACTAGCAAACCATATAAAACATTGCATTATAGCACATCATGGCGAGTTGGAATATGGTTCTCCTAAAAAGCCACAAACAATTGAGGCTTTAGCCTTACATTTTGCAGACAATACAGATGCAAAACTAAGAAGTTTTACTGAAATCTTATCAAATACAGATGAAGAAGGAGACTGGATTGGTTGGCAAAGGATGTTTGAATCTAATATAAGAAAAAGTACTTATTAGAGAATAAGTTATAAAAAAACTAAGAAAAAAGCATAATAATTAAAACAATAAAAAAATAAATGTTGAGGCGTTTTTATGGAGATTAGAAAGAATGAAAAATATATAATTAAGATAGAAGATATCGGACAGAATGGTGAGGGTATAGGCAAAATAAATGGCTATACTCTTTTTGTTAAAGATGCTTTAATTGGTGATGAAATTAAAGTAAAAATTATAAAAACTAAGAAAAACTACGGTTTTGGTAAATTAATAGAAATAATCAAACCATCACCTAATCGTATTATACCAAAATGCTCTATTGCAAATAAATGTGGAGGTTGCCAAATACAACATTTAAATTACAAAGAGCAATTAAGATTTAAGGAAAACAAGGTTAAAAACACTTTAGAAAGAATAGGTGGTTTTTCCAACATTAATATTAATCCAATAATCGGGATGGAAAAACCATTTTACTACAGAAACAAAACTCAAGTTCCAGTTGGACAAGACAAAGAGGGAAATATAAAAATAGGTTATTATGCAACCAGGTCTCATAACATAATAGAAACAGAACAATGTTATATAGGTGATCCAATAAATGAACAGATAATAAATGTTATAAAAGAATTTATGATCGAGAATAATATAACTGGTTATAATGAACAAAAACACAAAGGATTAATCAGACATATCTTAATTAGATCAGGGTATATAACAAAGGATGTAATGGTTTGTATTATTATAAATGGGAATAAATTACCTCATTCAGAAAAATTAATAACTAAATTAATAGAAGTTCCGAATATAAAAAGCATATGTTTAAATATAAACAAAGAAAAAACCAATGTAATATTAGGGAATCAATTAATAATATTATGGGGTAAGCCTTATATAGAAGATTATATAGGGCAAGTAAGATATCAAATATCCCCTCTCTCTTTCTACCAAGTAAACCCAATGCAAACGGAAAAGCTTTATCAAAAGGCATTAGAATATGCAGGTCTTACAGGTAACGAAATAGTATGGGATATATATTGTGGAATTGGAACTATTTCGCTTTTTCTTGCGAAAAAAGCTAAAAAAGTTTATGGTGTAGAAATAGTAGAAGCTGCAATAAAAGACGCAGAAACTAATGCAGAAATAAATAATATAAATAATGTAGAATTTTATACAGGCAAGGCAGAAGAAATATTGCCAAGGAAATATAATGCAGAAGATATAAAAGCAGACGTAATAGTAGTTGATCCACCAAGAAAAGGGTGTGATGAAGAACTGCTTAATACAATAATTAAGATGCAATCCCATAAAGTAGTTTATGTTTCTTGTGATCCTGCAACACTAGCAAGAGATTTAAAGTATCTGGTTAAAAGAGGGTATGAGTTAATGGAGGTACAGGCTGTTGATATGTTTCCACATACGGTGCACGTGGAGACGGT
>JBKGYG010000044.1:0-15362 GCA_046546235.1 Eubacteriales bacterium
TCTTAAGTACCAATTATCAAAAAAATAGGACTTTCCTATTTAAGGACAAAAGTGGGCGCATCGTGATACGCCCCTACAAAAATTGGTGTGTTGTACAATTGGTACATGTCCTAAGTACCAATTATCAAAAAAATAGGACTTTTATTAAAAAAACCTTCCCAAAAAGGAAGGTATAATTAATCTATAATAAAATAACGATTATTCCTTTCCTTTCAGCTCAGACAACTTCACTGTTAGGGCGAATATTTTATTTGATAAATAGAAAAAGAACGTATCTAAAACTATTTATTTGTTAATATTTTATCAAATCATGAGTAATTAAGCAAGTTTATTTTTTGCACATAAGTTGTCCATGATACATATTATATTGTAGAAACTAATATGAAAGGAGTCGAGTATATGAGTAAAGAATATGATACTTGGAATATTAATGAATCTCAATTTACTGATGATGTAGATATGCAGCTTGATAATTTATTTAATTTTGGAAGAGGATGTAAGAGAAGAGGATGTGGAAATCATTGCGAAAGTGATATTGTCAAATGCATTGCAAAAAAATTGTTCTTATTTTTAAAAGCACTTAAAGACATGATTGGAGATATTGAAGATAAGTTAGATGATCCAAACTTCGGGTTAGAAGAAATCAAAAGTGAAATTATAGGAATAGAAGAACGATTAGATAATCCTTGTTTTGGTTTAGAAGAAATCAAAGATGAAGTAAAGCATATTGAATGTTTGCAATTTAAGTTTTTTAAAAAGATTTGGGTTATTATTAAACTTCTTAAAGATGACGAATTTGGATTAGAAGAAATTAAGAATGAAGTTGTAAATATTGAGGATATGTTAGGGGATTCAAGTTTTGGACTAGAAGAAATCAAAAGTGAAATTAGAGCTATAGAAAATTCATCAAATCAAATTGAAGAGATAATAAGTATATTAGAAAACGGCAGCTATGGTTTAGAGGAAATAAAAAGTGAAGTAGTAAATATAGAAGACGTAACAGAAGATATATTATCGATTTTAGAAAATGACAGCTATGGCTTAGAAGAAATAAAAAGCGAAATACAAAACCTAGAATTTTCATCAGAGGTAATAGAAGAAATCTTAAGTATATTAGAAAACGACAGCTTTGGTATAGAAGAAATTAAAAATGAAGTAGCTAATATAGAAGATGTAACAGAAGATATATTATCAATTTTAGAAAATGACAGCTATGGCTTAGAAGAAATAAAAAGTGAAATACAAAACTTAGAATTTTCATCAGAGGTAATAGAAGAAATCTTAAGTATATTAGAAAACGATAGCTTTGGTTTAGAAGAAATAAAGAGTGAAGTAGCTAATATTGAAGATATAGTAGAAGAAATATCGTCAATTATTGAAAATGATAGCTTTGGATTAGAAGAGATAAAGAGTGAAATAATTGATATAATTTCGATATTAGAAAATGAAAGCTTTGGTTTAGAAGAAATCAAAAGTGAAGTTCAAAGCATTTTATTCTGGGTAGGTGATGGCGTAGTATGTGATACTCTATCTACAGGGCCTGTATTAAGACAAACTCAAGGAAATGATTTAGTTGTTAAAATTGCCAATAGAAGTGGAGAAGAGCAAACCGTAGATATTGAGATATTCAATATTGCTCCTGGTGAAGATATAACTACACCAGTTGTAGCACCAGTAACTGTAACTATACCAGAGGATGAAGGTGAAGAAGTTGTTATTGATATTACAGAATCACCATTAGATGAACTTGATAATTATGAAGTTCAAGTTACAGGGATACCAGGAGTATATTATTTTATAACTACTGTTACTGTAGATAATGTTTTGCAACCAGCAAATACTTTTAGACATTCACAACTTATTTGTGTATCGACGGAAGAATAAAATAATATTATTAATTGTAAAGGGTTGCTTTTAAAAAAAGCGACCCTTTATTTGAGAAATCTAATTAAATTTGTAGTAAATTGGGGTGAAATAGATGATTACAATTAGTTTATGCATGATTGTAAAAAATGAAGAAGAGGTATTAGGTCGGTGTCTAGATAGTATTGTTGATATTGTCGATGAAATTATTATTGTAGATACAGGCTCTACTGATAGTACAAAAGAAATAGCAGAGGAATATGGCGCTAAGATATATGATTTTCAGTGGGTGGATGATTTTTCTGCTGCAAGAAATTATGCGTTTTCTAAAGGAACTAAAGAATATCTTTTCTGGTTAGATGCAGATGATGTCATATTAGAAGAAGATAGAAAAAAACTTAAAAGAGTTAAGGAGAAAATGCCTAAAAACATAGATGTATTAATGATGAAGTATAATACAGGGATTAAAGATGATGGAGAAGTTATGATGACTTTTTATAGAGAAAGGCTTATAAAAAGAGACAAAAACTTCAAATGGGTTGAGCCTGTTCACGAGTATGTAAATTTTTCAGGAAAAGTTGTTAATTCTGATATATGTATAACCCATAAAAAAAACAAAAAAAGGTCTGAGAGAAATCTACGAATATTAGAAGAATATATTAACAACCACAAAGAAGGAGAATTAAAAGCTAGAGATTTTTTTTATTATGCAAGAGAGTTATATCATTTGGGATATGAAGAAGAAGCAATTTTAAATTATGAAAGATTTTTTGAAATTGGATTAAATCATTCCTCTTTTTATATAGATGCCTGTATCGATTTATATAAATGTTATATGAATAAAGGTTATGAAAAAAAGGCTATAAGAACATTATACAGAAGTTTTGAATACGGTTTGCCGAGGGCAGAAATATGTTGTGTTCTTGGATCTCATTATAAAAACAGGAAAGAGTATGATAAAGCAATATTTTGGTATGAGCTAGCTTTAAGATTAAAAAAACCTGATAATTGGGGTTTTGTGCTTCATGATTGCTATGGATTTGTTCCTTGTATACAACTAAGTTTGCTTTATTCAATAAAGCATAAATTCAATAAAGCGAAAGAATATAATGAAAGGGCAAAAAAATATAAAGCAAATCATCCAGCAGTAGTAAAGAATACGACTTTATTAGAAAAAATTAGTAAAAAATTAGAAAAGACCTAAAACTAGGTCTTTTCTATCATAATCATTTTATTGGTATCTTTGAGTTAATCCATATCCTTGGTTGTTTTGGTTTTGAGCTTGATTATAAGTTGAAGCAGGTATATATGCATCAGAATGAATATTAGCATATGAATTTCTTATACCTTGCTGTTGAAATTGTTGTCCTGATTGATTTTGTTGTTGGTTTTGTTGATTTTGTTGTATGCCATATCCAGCAGTATTTTCACTTCTGAATTGTGAAGGGTTTATACCAGTGCTTTGTGGGTAGTTAGCTGGGTAACCAGAATTATTTGCTTGATTTCCTATATTGTTTTGATTTTGATTTCTAATCATTTTAAATGAAGCAATAGAATTTTGATTCTGTTGTTGGTTTTGCATCCTCATATTTTGGTTTTGATTCTGATAACCCGCATTATTTCCATTAGCAAGCATATTGATAGTATTTTCACTTCTGAATTGTGAAGGGTTTACACCAGTGCTTTGTGGATAATTAGATGGATAACTGGAATTATTCGCATTATTAAACCCTTGATTTTGATTAGCATTGTTTGTAAATGCATTTTGATTATTATTCATAGCCATTCTAGATTGACCTTGGTTATTTTGGTTCTGATTTTGATTAGATAATGTCTGTTGTACTGAACTAGATATTTGGCTCTGTGGATAGTTTGCGGGGATATAAGCATTGGCTTGTTGTCCATAGTTGCTCATGCCAGCATTGTATTGTGATTGATTAGTACTTGCAGTTGCACCGTTACTATTTCTTAAATTCATAACTGATTCAGAAGTTTGGTTTTGTGGATATACATTGGAAGGGATATAAGCATTTCTTTGTTGATTAAAACCTATTGGATTTTGGTTTTGATTTTGCATAGAACCAGAAGCTTGATTTGTGTAAGTTGATGCTGGTAAATATGCGTTTTGATTAGCTTGATTCTGTTGGAATTGATTTTGTTGTTGCATGTAAAATTCCTCCTAACATTTATTTTGTTTAATGGAGACTAAACTCCTAAAAGATATTATTTGTAGGGTGAAGATATTTATTCTTAAAATAGAAATAAAAATTAAGCATAACTTGTAAGAATGATTATTATATGATGTAATTATATTATCATTATTTAAACATTTTAAGATACTTTTTTGTCTAATTGTCTAAACTATAGTATAGACATGTAAGCTTGACAATATTATCGAATTATTATATTATAATATTATAATATAATATAATAAAGAGGTGAAAATATGTTTAGTGAAATTAGTGATGGATTAATTTATAAAAACTTAATTAATGGTAAGTGGGTTGCTTCAAATAGTGGAAGAACAATCAAGATAAAATCTCCTAGTGATAATTCATTAGTTGGGGAAGTTCAAGCTCAAACAAAAGAAGAAGTAGATGAAACAATTGATATAGCTAATAAAGCTCAAAAAGATTGGGCAGGATTATCTGTATCAGAACGTGCTTCATACCTTCACAAAGCAGCAGTTATTATGGAAGAAAATGTAGATGAGTTAAGAGATATAATTATGAAAGAAATAGCTAAGAATCATTCTCAAGCGGAATCAGAAGTAAAGAGAACTGTCGATTATATTAAGTTCACAGCTGATACAGCAAAAAATTTAACAGGAGAGGCAATTTATGGTGATGCATTTCCGGGATTTGATAAAAACAAAATCTCCATTGTGAATCGTGTTCCATTAGGAACAGTATTGTGTATATCACCGTTTAATTATCCTGTTAATTTATCAGCATCAAAAATAGCTCCTGCATTAGCTGGTGGAAATACAGTTATATTTAAGCCACCTACACAAGGTTCAATTAGTGGGTTATATATGGCAAAGGTATTTCAAGAAGCTGGAATTCCTGATGGAGTTTTAAATGTTATTACTGGAAAGGGTTCTGAGATAGGTGATTATTTGACAACACATCCTGGAATTAATATGATTAATTTTACAGGAAGTACAGATATTGGAAAAAGAATATCTGAGCAATCAAATATGGTTCCATTATTATTAGAATTAGGTGGAAAAGATGCTGCTATTGTTCTTGAAGATTCTGATTTAGATGAAACAGCACAAAATATTGTAAAAGGTGCTTTTGCATACTCTGGACAAAGATGTACAGCAGTTAAAAGAGTTATTGTTATGAAAGATATTGCAGATGAATTAGTTGAAAAAATTTTAAATGAAGTAAAAGAGTTAAAAGTAGGTAAACCAGAAGAAGATGCAGGAATAATACCACTTATTAATAAAAATGCAGCAGATTATGTAGAAGCATTAATAAATGATGCTAAGAAAAAAGGTGCTAATCTATTAATTGGTGATAAAAGAGAAGGGAATCTTTTATGGCCAACAGTTTTTGATAATGTTAAGACAAATATGCGTTTAGCATGGGAAGAACCTTTCGGACCTGTGTTACCAATTATTAGAGTGGATTCGATTGATGAAGCAATAGAGATAACTAATGAATCAGAATATGGATTGCAAGCAAGTGTATTTACTAAGAATATTGACAAGGCTTTATCAATTGCTGAAAAAATTGAAGTTGGTACAGTTCAAATTAATAATAAATCAGAAAGAGGACCAGATCATTTTCCGTTTATTGGAGTTAAAAATTCAGGTATGGGAACTCAAGGGATTCGTTATAGTATTGAAGCAATGACAAGAAATAAAGTTATAGTATTAAATGTTGACAGAGATTTTAAATAAAATATTTTATACACTATTAACCATTATATTGGTTGATAGTGTTTTTTATTGTAGTTTTTTCATTGTGTTAAATTGTCCAATTAAGGTAAAACTAAAATTAGAGTATATTTTAGAGTTAAATTGCTCTAATAATTTTTTGAAAGGATGATTTTATAAATGATCCATAATAACCCAGATTTATTAAATACTTTAAAAAACAATAATGAACCTGTTTCAAAACCTTATATGGGTAATTTTACTTCGGCTCAAATAGGAAATATGGCGAGAGCTGGTATGTTAGGTGGAGAAATGGTAAAAAGAAAGATTAAGAACGAAGAGCTAAAAATGTCAAATGAAGATCCTCAAAAGTTTTATTAAAAAGGGTGAATTTATATGGATAATGATGAAAGAATTTTTAAGGATATTGAAGAATCAGTAGAAGATGATGGAACATTTATTTCGCCTATTTTATATAATTTAAATCCAGGAGTTTTTCCTGGTATGATTGGAATGTTAAATGAAAAGAGGGAAGTTTTAGAGAAAAAAGATGATTATATAGATAAGCTTAAAAGATAGGGTGATTGTAAATGAGAAAAAGAAGAAGAGATAAAGATCATAGAGGGCATAAAGAGAAGTATACTGATGAAACAAGAGGATATGTACCATTAAAAGATATAATAGATGATATAAATCTAGCAAATTCTCAGCAAAACGACAATGATACTCTTAAAAGATAATATTGGAGGTAAATATGGGTATGGATAATAATGATAATAGCAATAAAGTAAATCGTGATAAAGAAGTTCTTAATTATGAATCAGTTGATAATATTGCAATAGCAGGTAGAGTTGGTGGCGAGATGGTTAGGAGAATGATTAGAGCTCAAGAAGAAAAAATGATAACAGAAAAAAATTATTTAGATAAGTTAAGATAGGTATTTATAAAGGAATTTAAGATTAAGGTTGTACAATTGGTACATGCTTTAAATTACAAATATTTAAAAAATAGGACCGCTATATGATAAAAAAGATGCTACTTGAAGGTAAGGTAGCATCTGATACATACACTTCTAATTGCTATGCAATCACTATCTTTCTAATCAATATTTAATACATTACTTATTTGTAATATATGTTACTCTACTAAATTTAATGAAAATTGACTTTGTTACTGAATGAGGTATTTCATAAATAGTATCTATTATTTTTATTTGAATATATAACATAATTTTGGTAGATTTGGTAATCCTAATACTTGATTACATTTCTAGGAGTGATAAGTTTTGGATTGGATTAAACAATATAAATTAGAACAAGCAGATAATGGAGAATACGAATTAGTTATATATTTAAATGAAAATAATACAGAGTTTGCAGATGAAAATGGAAGTATTAGGGAAGAAAAACAAGAAGATTTACTTGATAGGATTACACTATTTATAAAAGAGAAGCTACCAGAGTATAAAATAAAAGCTGTAAAAGTTCTTCTAGGGGGTGTTGTTTTAGCAACTTTACCTTTTGCTTCTCCTGCACAAGCTGCAACGCCTCAAAATATATCTAGTCAGACTTATCAAGTGCAAACAGGAGATAGTTTGTGGAGAATAGCTAATCAATTTGGAACTAATGTAGATACAATAAGATCTTTAAATGATTTAACAAATGATACAATATATGTTAATCAAGTAATAAAAGTACCAGGAACTAGTCAAATGTATACAGTTAAATCAGGAGATACGCTTTATAAAATCGCAAATAACTTTAATATAACTATTAATCAATTAAAAGAGAATAATAATTTGACAGGTGATACTATTCATTCAGGACAAACATTAAATATTTCTAATAACAAAAAAATTCCAACACAAAGTTATACAGTTAAGTCAGGTGATTCTTTATGGAAGGTCGCGAGTCAATTTGGTGTTAGTGTTAATTCTCTTAAAAATCACAACAATTTAACTTCCGATATAATAAATGTTGGACAAAATCTTAATATACCTACAAAGAATAAAGTAGAAACGCCAACTACAGAGCCATATGTGACATATGCAACTCATACAGTTAAAAGTGGTGATAATCCTTGGAGCATAGCTTTAGATTATGGAATTCCTGTAGAAGAAGTACTAGAAGCAAACAATCTTTCTAGAAATAGTAGTTTAACATTAGGACAGACTTTAAAAATACCAGTTCATCATATTCCAGTAAAAGAAGCTGTAAGTGAACAACATGGCGAATTGTTAGATTGGTGGACAGAAGCTAGATATGTATTTGCTACAAATGATACAGCTACAGTTACTGATTTTGAAACCGGAAGGACATTTAATATAAAAAGAACAACAGGTGCAAATCATGCAGATAGTGAAACATTAACTGCTAGAGATACAGAAGTAGCAAGAGATATATGGGGAGGTTATTCTTGGCAAACAAGACCGGTAATAATAAATGTAGATGGACGTAATCTCGCAGCGTCAATGTCTTTTATGCCTCATGATGTGGAGTATATTGATGGTAATAATATTAGTGGACATTTTGATGTTCATTTTTTGAATAGTACAAGACATAAAGATGGAGAAATAGATCTTAATCATCAAGAGGATATAAAAATTGCTGCAGGTGTAATCCAGTCATAAAAAAAGGGGAAAGATATGAAAGTTTTAATTAAAATCGAAAAATATTATGGAGTTATTTCTAATTATGTTTTTAGATTATTAAATCCTTTTAAAAAGATAATAATGAATACTGAGGCTCAAGTTCACAAATTCAATAATGAACAAGCTGTAAGCTTATTAAAGAAACATTATTATAATAGGGAACATCAGCTTTTTAAATATTATTTAATATATATCAATAATGGTTCTGTTTGGGCTGATCAAGATTTTAAGAGTTCAAGTCATTTTTATAATCCGTTAGCAATGAAAGGGCTTTTTGGGCAACCTCATTCTAAAAAAATGACAATAGGGTATTATAAAAAAGCTATTCGAGCTTGGAATAAGAATAATATAGAAAAATCTATGTTTTATCTAGGAGCCTGTGTTCATATTCTTCAAGATTTAACTGTGCCACATCATGTAGTTAATAGACTTTTAGATAGTCATCGCAAATATGAAAATTTTGTGCGAAGTACATTTGATATTGTAAGAGAATATAAAACTGATAAACGACCAATTATTTTTAATGATTTAAATACTTATATTGAGTATAATGCTGATAAAGCTTTAAAATTATATATTAATAGCAATCATTTGGAAGAAAAAAGATTGAAATACTATAAATGGACTAAGGTGAATTTGCCATTATCTCATAGAACAACAGCAGGATGTTTTTTAATGTTTTTGAATGATGTTGGGTTTTATAAATAGTATATGTTAGCTTAGTAGGGGTGACTAGAAATTGCTCCTACTTTTTTAATATATGATAAGTCATATTTTGGACAATTTATCAATATAATTAATTAGAATATTATTTGGGGGACTGTTATGGATTACAAAAAAGAAATTTCCCTATATTTTAGAAGAATATCAAGGTATTGGAGATTATATAATATGAGTAATGCTTTTGGAAATAATACATATATTTTAAAAACCATAGAAAGTGAACTTAATGAACTTTATGATTTGCTTAATGAGTATCATTCCAACATTGAAAGTAATAAACAATTTCAGAAATAGAATAATGAAATCAATACTTCAATTTATATAAGGGGGGAGATAATTTGACTGATAAATTTTTATATCAGAAGATATTTGAAGGAGTTGATTCTTTATGTAAACAGAAAGGATTCAACAATATTAAAAGAATTGAGTTGGTGATTAATAAAGATAGTGAAATCAATTCTAAAATGCTAAAAAGGGACTTAATCAACCATTTACCATTATATGTTACTAAAAAAACTAAAGTTATTGTAAAAAAAGATGAGATTGGAGGGATAAAAGCAATTATTAAAAATGTTGAAGGGTTATAAGTAAAGTAAATTTATTTAGTAGGCACTGTGGTTATTAACATTAACAGTCCCTGCTTTTTTTACATAAATTATAGTAATAAAATTAAAAAGTGTGTTGATTATGAAAATTTATTGTTTAGAGAGTCATCCAGTATTTGCTTATTCTTTACCAAAAGGACTGGAAAGCCTAGGTCATGAGGTCAAATATTCTGGTAATATTGAGTTGGAGAAGTTAGTAAAGACTATTAAAACATTTAAACCTGATTTGTTGTTAATGCTAGGATGGTCAAAAGAACATAGGAAAAATAAACTTAAGATAGTAAGTGCATGTCGACAATATTTTAATATACCTATTGTTTATTGGGCAACTGAAGATCCAACACATATGCCTTATTTTACATTGCCACTAATCAAAATATTAAAGCCAAGTTATGTTTTTTCCATTTGTAAAGACTCTGTAGAAAAGTATCGTAAGATAGGAATATTATCTTCACATTTAGATTTTGGGTATGAACCAAGTGTTTTTTATACAAAACCTGAGATGGAGAAAAAGTATGATATTACACTTGTTGCGAATGCATATCCTGAATTATTTAATAGTAATAAGAATCATTTTAGAAAAAACTCGTTTAACCAATTAATTATACCAATATTAGAAAAAGGGCTTAGAATTGATTTTTTTGGTAGGAAGTGGGAAGATTTATCAGAGGTTTTAGAATTAGATATTCCAAAGGAATGGATACATGGTTATATTCCGTTATTAGAACTTAATGATATTTATAATAAATCAAAAATAATATTAGGTCTACAAAATCATAAAACTCAAGTAACTCAAAGAACTTATGAAGTGTTGGGAGCAGGTGGATTTTTTATAACTAATAATACATTAGCAGTAAATGAACATTTTAAACCAGGTGAACATCTGATTACTGTTAATGATGAATCAGAAGTAATAAAAAAAGTGGAGTACTATCTTACCAATGATCAGGAAAGAGAAATAATAAAAAAGAAGGGGAATTTAGAAGTTGAAAATCATACTTACAAAGAAAGAGCCAAAGTTTTTATCGATCTTTTAGAAAAGAACAATATAAT
Source organism: Eubacteriales bacterium (assembly GCA_046546235.1). Taxonomy (GTDB): domain Bacteria; phylum Bacillota; class Clostridia; order Lachnospirales; family DSM-24629; genus JBKGYG01. The sequence goes on from JBKGYG010000044.1 coordinate 10,781, forward strand.
TTAAAAATCATTATTATCACATTAAGAGAAAATCTGGAATATTATAATGTGAAAGTATAAATATCAAACTTGCTTGCAAGGATTTGATATTTATACTTTCATTGCAACTCGTGCCTCAACCGCCTTTGTTGAGGCATGTAACGAGTTAATGTGAAAGACAAAAGTTCAAACTTGCTTGCAAGGATTTGATATTTATACTTTCATTGCAACTCGTGCAAGGTTTGAAAAGTCTAGAATGAGTTTATATAAGTGATTGATTTTTATAAGGAGGAAGAATAAGTGGATGATATAACAAGAGGTTGCCCGTATGGAACTGTACCTTATACTATAAAGAGAGGGGATACTTTATACGATTTATCAATACAGTATAATACAACAATTGATATTATAATGTCTTTAAACCCTGGTCTAGACCCAGACAATTTGCCTGTAGGTATTACAATATGTGTTCCTACAAATATAGGAATATGTCCAGGATCTATTCATACAATTCAACCAGGAGATACATTATATCGAATATCAAAAGAATATGGTGTAAAAGTAATAGATATTATAAGAGTAAACCCTTATATTGATGTTTATAATCTTAGGATAGGTGGTAAGCTTTGTATTCCAACAAAAAGAGACAAATGTGTTCCAGAAGAAAAAGTTTATATAGTAAAAGAAGGAGATACACTTACTTCGATTCTTGACAAATTAAATATTGGATTTGAAATGTTACAAGAAGTTAATGAAAAAATTGATTTTGAAAACTTAACATCTGGTATGAAAATATGTGTGCCTGAAATAAAAGGGTATGATGCTTCGCCAAGTGGCAGAGATTATATAATAGAAAGAGATCAAAATTTAGTGAATATTGCCAAGAAGTTTGGAATATCTACTGATGAGTTATTGAAAATTAATCCTAAGTTTAGTCCTAGACAATTTACAAGTGGGGCAAAAATTTGTTTGCCAGTTAGGGCAAAGAGGATATATTAATAAAAAGAAAGACAAAATTGCAAAACTTACTTGCAATTTTGTCTTTCTTTTTATTTCAGTAGGTTTAAAACTTAAAAAAATGTCGATAATCTAATTGTTATTTTTAAAACAATTTTTGCAATAACCATATAATTCAAGCTTATGTTCTGTTAATTGGAATGATTTGCTGTCAGAAAGTTTTTTTAAGGTGTTCAGAGGGCAATAATCAATAACTTCAGTTTTTCCACATTGTTTACATATTATATGATGATGGTGGTCTTCAATGCAGTTTAACTGGTATAATGAAGTTCCATCTTGAGATAAGACTTTGTGAACAAGATTACAATCTGTTAGTATATCCATGTTCCTATAAATTGTTGTAATATTAGTCGTTACATTTTGTTTATTGCAAGCATCATTAATATCATAAATAGAAAGTAAATTGTTTTTTCGTTGGCATAGTATAGAGAGAATAATTTTTCGCTGAGGGGTAATTTTATAACCATTGTTTTTGATTATCTGTATTAGTTTGTCAGTATTCATATTAGCACTCCATGTCTTTAAAATATAGTGTCATAATAACACAATTGATTTGTAAAAAGCAAGAATACTGTTTCTTAAAAGTGGCTTCGCCACGTTCGCAATACTCTTAATTAAAAAAGGGCGCATCGTGATACGCCCCTACAAAAAATTGGTGTGTTGTACAATTGGTTTATGTTATAAGTCCCAATTATGTGGGGAAAAAACATTGTTAATTAATAAAAAAGGGCGCATCGTGATACGCCCCTACAAATTAAACCTTATTGACATTAATTTATTTTAATATATAATAATATTAAATGCAAATGATTTGCAATTGCAAGGAGGAAGAAATAATATGTTTAAGTATATTTTTTTGGTTGTATTTCTGGTAATAATTACTGGATGCCAAAAAGAAAATAAAGGAGACTCATTAACAATAGCAGTTACTATATTACCTCAAGAAGAGTTTGTAAAAGAAATAGTTGGAGATAATGTAGAAATTATTACAATCATTCCACCAGGCTATAGTCCTGAGAATTATGAACTTACACCAAAACAATTATCTAATATTATTGACGCAGATTTATATTTTGCTATTGGTTTAGCGTCAGAAAATAATATTATATCGCAAATAGAAAAACTAAATCCAGATTTAAATATTATTCATTTAGACGAAGAAGTAAGGAAGGTTTATGAAGATAGATATTTTGAGGATGATGTTGAATACTTTGAAGAAGATGAGCATAATGGACATGATCACGATGCTGACCATAATGATGAAGAACATACACATGAAGGTAGAGATCCTCATATATGGTTATCTCCTAGACGAGTTAAAATAATTGTTTCTAAAATGAAGGATGAGTTAATTGATATAAATCCAAATAGAAAAGAAATTATTGAAGAAAATGCAGAAAAGTATATAAAGAAAATTGATGAATTAGATGTTTCAATTAAAAGTACTATAAATGAGATGGAACAAAAGGCCTTTATTATATATCATCCTTCTTTAGGATATTTTGCGGATGATTATAATTTAGAAATGATAAATATAGAAAAAGAAGGGAAAGAAGCTTCATCTAGACATCTAGAGAGGGTTATAGATATAGCAAAAGAAAAAGACATTAAATTTGTTTTTTATCAAAGTGAGTTTGATAAAGCACAACCAGAAACTATTGCGGATGTTCTTGGAGGAGAAGCAATCGAATTGAATCCGTTAGCGTCCAATTATCTAGAAAATATGGAAGAGATAGCTAATACATTTAAAGAGGTTCTTGCAATGAAGGAATAATTTAAAACGTGTTTTTCTTAAGGAAAGGATAGTTCCTATGGATATTATTGAATTAAGAGATGTTACAGTTTATTATAATAATGTATGTGCCTTAGAGAAAATAAATATAAAAATTAAGGAAAAAGATTTTGTTGGAGTAATAGGGCCAAATGGTGGAGGGAAAAGCACCTTGTTAAAATTGTTAGCAGGACTAATAACGCCAAGTAATGGTAGGATAAAGAAGAAAAAGGGTCTTAGAATTGGATATGTTCCTCAATTTACTTCATTTGATAAAAATTTTCCTATTTCTGTTGAAGAGGTTATACTGAGTGGTTTATTAGATAGAAATATTAAAATATTTAAAAAGTATTCTAATAAGAATTATAAAAAGCTAGAATCAATAACAAAGTTTTTGAAGATAGAGGATTTAAAAAAGAGGCAGATTGGACAATTATCAGGAGGACAATTACAAAAAGTTCTAATAGCAAGAGCTTTAATGTCTGAACCAGAAGTATTACTATTAGATGAACCAACATCAAGTATTGATTCAAAGACTAAAGAGAATATTTATAAATTGTTAAATGAGATTAACAAAGAAAAGACGATAATAATTATTAGTCATGATTTGTTAGAAGTGCTAGATTATGCAAAGAAAATAGTATGTGTTAATAAGACTTTGCATTATCATGGTAATAACACAGAGATTTCAAATAAGACCCTAGAAGAGGCATATGGATGTCCAGTAGAGGTTGTTTTACACAATAGAGTTTAATTAAGGATGATTTATATGTTAGTTTTTTTTGGTAATTATTTTGTAAGGCAAGCTAGTATAGCTGCTCTTTTAGCTAGCATTGTTTGTGGAATAGTTGGAACTATAATTGTAGAAAAAAAGTTAGTAAGCATGAGCGGTGGTATTGCTCATAGTTCTTTTGGTGGTATTGGTTTGGGCTATCTTCTAAAATTTGAACCAATTATTGGAGGTTTAGGTTTTTCAATTATAGCAGCTATAAGTATTGCTAACATAAAAAGGAAAACTAATACTAATGCTGATACTCTTGTAGGTATGTTTTGGTCTGTTGGTATGGCATTAGGTATATTATTTGTTTCTATGATGAAAGGGTATCCACCAGATTTGAATTCATATTTATTTGGACAGATTTTATTAGTGTCCACAGATTATATTAAGATTATGGGGTTTTTAACATCAGTTATTGTATTAGTTATAATTTGTTTCTACCGTTATTGGAAAGCATTTTTATTTGATGAAGAATTTGCTAAAGTAATAGGTTTGCCTGTACTTATTTTTGAGTATACATTATATATACTTATAGCACTTAGTATAGTAATTCTTATAAAAGTTGTTGGAATTATTCTTGTAATAGCACTTCTTACAGTACCGCCAGCGATATCTAAGCTGTTTACTTATAAGTTATCTTATATGATGTTATTATCAAGTTTATTAGGAGTATTATTCAGTTTTGGAGGTTTGATATTATCATATTACTATGATATACCTTCAGGTGCGACAATAATACTTTTATCTGTAGCTTCATATATGTGTGTTATGTTGATTAAGACAAGAAAAAGATTTTAGGGAGATAAGTCAGACTGTAGACAAAGTCAAATTATTATAAATACATAGTAGAGGAATATATATACAAATAAGTGATGTTTTAAATATTTGATTAGAAAAAATTAGTGAGTGGAGATTGTTATTCCGTTAAAAACCTTAAATGTTTGACCGTTAGGGAGTTTTTAAGGTTTAGGAATAACAATTGGAACGAACTTAGTTTTTCTTCAAATATTTAACCTGAACGTTTTGTATATATATTT
>JBKGYG010000045.1:0-15163 GCA_046546235.1 Eubacteriales bacterium
TGCTTTTATATTTCCACTTCTACTTACTATTACAATATCTTCTTCAGGGCTATCTTCAGCACCGATACCTTTAAAATTAAAATCGGATATACCTCTATAATATAATTTCTCTGTTGATGTTTCATCATTTGGATTAGCAGATGACCAATCATCAAAAAAACTTTCTTCCTTTATAACTGGCATGTCAGGTGGTGGTACTGTGGGATCATCAAATTTATATAAGTCTTCATTAATATCCCTTCTATACTTACTAACATCTTGCCAAATTTCTTTTTCTATGTTACCGCTATAAATAATATCACCTTCAACTTCATACGTACTGCCATTTTCTAATTTTACATCACCATTAACATATACCTCTCCTTTAGTTCTTAAAGAATCATAAAAATTACCATCTCTTAATATTGCCTTTCCATTAAAATAAGAGCTACTTTTAAAACTAACATCTCCATGAACATAAACATTCCCACTATTATCATCTGGTCCTATATAAGCCTCTGCATCAGCGTCTATTCCGTTCATAAAATAAATATTTTTTGCAAACAAATTTGGATTAACCCCATTATCAGGAGAAAACTTATTCTTAACAACAATCGTACCATCTACTGGACCGTTTATAGTACTTGACCCAGTAATTATAAAATCATTTGTGATAATATGCCCTAAGATACCATTAAACATATTACTCTTACCATTCAACCGAGCAATCTTCAACTCTTCCAGTTGACCTTTAGGTTCTGTATCATCAGGCAACGTCATTTTGTTAAATGATGTTTTAACTAAATTATCATTCTCAAGTTGAAAATCTGCTTGCATTATATCTTTAAACTCTTGAACTACCTTTCCATCTACTTCTCTTTTTAAATACCCATCAGATGCATCAATATAATATTTTACCACTATATCATTTTTATCCGTTAATTCTAATGTACCGGTTGTTGCTGATATAATTTCTTTTGAATATTTAACATCATCAGTTAAGAATTCAGAAGCATTTCTAATATCACTTCTTTGATTTAATTCTGTCTGACCTTCTTTTAATGCGTAACTAGAAACTTTTGTCATTGGAAAAATAATAACCATTACCAAAGAAAATAAAGCTAATGTTACTACTATTTCCATTAATGTTATGCCTTTTTTGTTATTAATATACTTAAAAAAATTCATTTAAAGTCCCCCCTACTCTTTAAAAATCGTTGGTATTATAACCGGTTTTTTATCAATTTGTTGACTTATGACTTCAACTCTAAGTGTAATGCCTCCAGGTGTAGTTACATTTTCTTGAAGAAATATATTAATATCATATTTATTATTATTATTATCTTTTTTCACCTTTTCATATCGTGATTCTGCATTATTGTAAGTAAAATCAACTCCACTACTCGTTAAATAAGCTGCTACATCAGTAACTGTCTTTTTGGATACATTTGCTTTAATTTCATCAATGTAACTTGTGCCAACAGATAATGCTTGTAATCTTTCCCTGCTTAAATTACGTGTCTTCATACCTGTAGTTAACATATTAGCAACTACTAATCCAATAATGGATAGTATTCCAATAGCCACAACAACCTCTACTAAGGTTAATCCCCTCTTATCTTTAAAAATCATATTGCCGCAACTCCTCTTAAAGTTAAAATCCTTAATTATATCTATAAATCTTCTCTTATTTAATAATATGCAATAATAAAAAGTAAAGTACAGACTTTTATAAATATATATATTTTACTCTGTACACTCGCGCCTACTTTTAACAATATTTGCCTTTATAAAAATTATACCATAGAGATTTTTATTTTTCAAACAAATTATTTTATTTATTGTTTTTCTTGATTTGTCTTTTTTTAGTATATAATTGGGCAAAAATTCAAATGTTTTATTAATGATATGCTTTTCTAAAACATATACATATTACCAATAAAAATCTTTTTAGTTCTTAAGGAAAGGAGAATATATGTCTAATCAATCTTCTTGCACATGGTGCGGTAATAAAGTAAGTACTATGCTTGGATTAAGGCCCTGCAAAACTTGCATAGAAAATATGAAAAAAGGTGTTGCTATTATAATAACTGAGAAAGATGATCCTGCTTTTAAAGACTACTTTGAAGTTAAAGATACATTTTCACATATGGGTAAATATCTTAATCAGTGGTTCATTGTTAGCAAAAAAAATTTCAAGAAAATACTTAAGAAAAATGCAGATAATATGTCTAAAGAAGATATAGATAAATTAGCAGATAAAGGGTTTTTGTGGGTACGCAAGACAGAAAATGATACTATAGTAGATATTTTCCCAGATAAAATAAAGATATTTAGTTACAACATTGATAACAACTGATTTAGATAAAGAATTAAACTAAAAAGACTTGCAAATTGTAGACAAAATAATAGATTAGGTATTTCTCGTAGAGAAGTATATATACACAACGTTTAGGTTAAATCTTTATTTGTATATATATTTCTCTACTTTTATTAAAGATAATTTTGACTTTGTATACAGTCAGAGTTTGTTGTTTTTAAGTCCTATCCTTTTTCTTATCTAACAGTGTTGACGTTAGATCATTTACTTTTGTTTTCTCTTCTTGTTTTGCGTTTTTGGTGTTAATTTTTTTAGTTCTTTTTTCATTAGTTTTAGATTTTTGTTTTTGTACTTTAGGTCTTACTAAATTAGATTTAGTGTCTTTTTTTGATTTATCATTGTTTCCTTTGATTTTATTTAATATTTCAAATCCCATTATCTTGTTAAAATATTTGGCATAATTAATGTTTAATCTTCTAAAAGCTATATCTATAACAAATAATATCAAAGCTAATATTAACAATAAGTTAGTTAAGTCTAGCATAGCTTGTGCTTTATGAGCATTTTCTTTGTAGATATCCTCTGGAGTTTCTATAAATTCACCATATGTTTCATCAACTAATAGTTCTAATAATCCATCATTTAATGGGAAACGATATTCGGGAGAATATTGCATTGCAACAGCTGTGTTAATAAATCCTGTAACATCTTCTCCTGCTTCTTCACGTACATTTACTGTATAAAATCCTGGATGATCCAATTTTACTTCGCCTTGATATTCTCCTGGCTTTATTGGATCTAAAGTTATTTCTTTTTGTATACCTTCTTCAGATGTACATATAGCAGACACATCTATATCTGTTTCTTGGTTCTCCGTCTTATAATTAATTATTCCTTTTTTCCCTTCAATATTTATAGAGGCGTTACGACCAGTATCATTATAATTCTCTACGGTCCAATTTATCATATTTTGCCACATAGTTAGGTTGTTATTCCAATTTACATATTCTTTGCTCCAACGTCCTGCCATATCTGAATTCCAAGCAACGGTCCTACCTAGCCCATATTGCCAAGTAGTTAATATCGGATCATCCTCATCTGATTTTAGAATAACTGTTGCATTGGTTTTAGGTGATGAGGCTATATATCCATATAATGGCGGAACCATATTATCTGATAGCACTCCATTAAGAATTGGATGCAACCCTGTTATTGTTGGGTAGAATTCTCTATTATTTATATATTCTTTAATAGATAGAAATACTTCTTTTGCAAAAATCCTTGGAATATTTGTATTTATATCTGTATGATAATATCTACCCATACCAAGTTCAGAAAGATTTTCTAACAATTGTTTATCTGAATCATCTCCAACTGATACTGTTGATAGAGTTATATTTTCATCATTCATCTTTTCCAGTAAATCATCATACTGTCGATGTCCATCTTGCCCATCTGTCAAAAGTATAATGTGTTTAATCTTTGCATTAGTGTTTTTTTGTTCCAAGTAAGCTTGTTCAAGGGCAGGATAAATACTAGTACCACCTCGTAATGCAATACTTCCAATACTTTCAGCAAGCTTTTCTTTATCATTTGCCTTTTGAACTTCAACAACCCAATCATAAGTATCATCAAAAGCTAAAACGCCTATATAATCTTTCATCCGAATTGTATCTAATGCTTTTATTGCTGATTCCTTTGCAAGCTCTTATTTATTGATATAACCATTTCCATCTGACATACTACCTGAATGGTCTATTGCCATAATTAATGACATCTCTGGTATCTCTTTTTCACCCTTTAACTCCATATCAACAGGAAGGACTTTCTCAATCGAAGTATCTTTATACCCTCCTAAAGCAAATGCATTTTCTCCACCAGATACTATTAATCCACCTGCATAATCTTTTACATATGTCTCTAAATTAGATTTAAATGACTCATTTAAATCATCCGCATGGACATTAGCTAGTATTATACTTTTATATTCTGTCATTTCTCCTAGTGTCCTAGGGGTTCCTACTGTATTTACCTTTTTATAATCTAAATTAGATGCTTTTATTATTGTTTCTAATTCATTTCCTTCCCCTTCTCCCCCTTCAATAAGGAGTATTTGAGGCTTGCTTTGAACTTGTGTATAAGTAATATATTCATTATTTTTCACTTCTGTATCTATGTAAGGTTCAATAACTACTCGATAATTTTTTAATCCACTTTCTTCTCCTGTATCTTTAAAAACAAAGCTATTATCACCTTTTTGAACATCAACAGTTTTTGTTCCTTTTACATTCCTACCGGAATAAAGAGTAAGGTCAGCTTTCGTTTTTATATTACTTTTGATATTTGCTACTATATTAAAGCTTTCTCCATAATGTATTCTTTCAGGGACAATAAGATTATCTACATATACCTCTTCTTGTTCTTTGCGATTAACTTTTACTACTTTGAAATCCACTTTCTGTTGTTGGAACGATGTTATTAATTTTTCTGCTTCGCCTTCATTTTCTTCACCATCTGAGATGAGGATTACTCTTTTTGCTTGATTTTCTGGCAATAGCGCTAGAGCTGACGTTAATGCATTTTGTATGTTTGTGCTGCTTTCTATAGGGTTGGATGTAGCCTCAAGATATTTATTACTACTACTTACAAATCGATCAACTAATACATCCTCACCAAAAACAAGAACTCCTCCTTGATGCCCTTTAGGCATAATTTTAAAAGCCTCTCGTATAAAATCTTCTCCATCATTTTGGAAGTGTTTTGCACTACTAGATAAGTCTAACACAAAAATGTTTGTTGTATTTTTCTTTTGCCAACTAATATTTATTCCACATAATGCCAGTATTAGCAAAGTAATAATTAACCCTCGAATAAACAGAAGAAATGATCCTTTTTTTCTTATTCTTGCTAAATATTTATATGATAGAATTATCATTAGTATAAACATCGGAAGAACTACTAATAAATATGGCCTAACAATTTCTATATTCAATCTCCTCACCTCCTTAATTATAAAACGGTTACATTTAAATTTTAATATCTTCTAATATATACAATCCATTCCACACATATAATTAATAATAATCCAATAATTAAATACATAGTTAGATCTAAATTTCTTTGAGGCAGCTGGTTATTCTCTTTAATCATATTATCTTCTATCGTCACATTATTTGTTGAAGACTCCAACTCCGTTGGATAATTAACTACAAAATAAGATTCTATTAACCCTTCTGAAATTGTCTGCTCTACTTTATAAAGACCTGTCTTTTCTGTCCCTAGATAATCCCTAATAGGAAATCTTAATGGAATTTCTTCCTCTTTACCATTAGGTGATATTACTTTTATTGAACCTCCTTCTGAAATTGTATTAAAACTTACAGCCTCTCCTGCTTTAAAATTAACTTTCTTAAGGAGTCTAACGTTCATTAACTCAGTCATAATATTATGCATTAACATAGGGAATTCTGGCTTTAAGACTAAGTCTGTTTCATGTAAATCGAATGTGAGAACCATAATATTCTGACCTTTATTTTGACCATAAAATCCTGCTGATCCACCATTTACTTCTAAAAAGCTCTTACTCCAAGAAGGCTCCTCTACACTTTTATATTTGTTAATATAAAAATTCATTTGATCTAAGTAATTTGTTATCTCTGAAGGAATACTTTTTACAGTTCCTCCTTCTACATCACCATTTACCTCAAACAACTCTTGATCAGGTGGATTTGTTATTAATAGATTCCCTTTGGTTGGCAGTACATCAGGAACTATACCATCAAAAATATACACATCATAATTATCAGTTTCATTTATTAAATCTGGATCATTCGTTTTATAAACATCTACATGGGAAAATGTATTTAGTACCTTTTCTATAAAAACATTTTTTTCTGTTACTAATAAAATCTTAGTCTGATTTATTTGAGTAACAATATCATAGGCTATATTATCGTTCATTAACCCATCACTCTTATTTAATTCTGCCTTAATAATATGTCCGTTAAATTCTAACTCATTAAAATAAATAATCTTACTTTCCCTTGGATCAAGATTAATAGTTGCTATATCAAGAAGTTCGTTATCACCATAAAGATTAATGTCTGAGGATAAAACTTCATCTGATCTATTAGTAACTTTTACTAATACGTTTAAAAAGTCCTCTTCATAACTATGGCTTACATAATCTACCGAACCATTATTAACCTGTTGATTAAACAAAAAAACTCGCCCTTGCATATTATTTAACTCTATATTTTGGTCTGTAAAAAAAGCTACTTCATAGTCATCCCATTGATTTACCATAGCATTTATAAGCGAAAAACTATCAGATATATCCCCTGACATATCGGTTGTTTCTATACTTTTTAGTATATCAATAGCGTTATCTTTTCCTGTAATACTCCCAGCTTCTAACGTTGGAGTGTTTGCATTTGATACAATAGTGATTGTAGTATTTTCATTTAATGATTTTATATATTCAGTTGCAGATTCTATTGATTTTTCAAAACGTGTTGTATTGTCAAAATTTGTATTCATACTTCCACTATTATCTATAACTATTATCACATTTTTATGTTCGTTATAGTTAGCCCGAATATGTGGATGCATCAAAGTTATTATAAATAACAAAATTGTTATTAACTGAATAAATAAAAGAAAATTTTTCTTAAGTCTTTCCCAAGGTGTGTTTACTTCTACACTTTTATATACTTCTTGCCACAAGAAAGTGCTAGAGAACATTTGATCCTCTGCCTTTTGTTTTAAAATATATAGCAAAATCACAAGGGGAATAAATACTAAAAAAGATAACGGCCATAATTGTAAAAAACTCATCACATTCCCCTCCTAATTATACTTTTCTAATTAACCCTTTTGTTGCAAATGTTTTTAGAATCACTTGTTCCAAAGGTTCATCAGATAAAATTTTTACATAATTAGCACCGTACTTTGATGCTTGTTTTTCTAGATCTGTGGTAAATGTTTCCAGTGTTTTTTTATAAGTTTTTATAATGCTAGGTGTTAATGACACCTTTAATTTATCTTCAGTTTCACTATCTACTAAATTAACAACATTATCGAAATCAGGATTGACTTCTTCATCAGAAAGTATTTGTACAAGTATTATTTCTTGTTTCTTATAACCTAAATATTTTAATATGTCTATTAGCGATTCCTTACAAAAAAAATCAGATATAATAATTGATACTCCTCTAGCTTTAATATCCTTTCTCTTTATAGCACTTGTTAATTCGGTCTTCCCGTTAAATTCCATTTCTGATAGTTTTTCAAGTAATCTTTTAAAAGCAACTTTTCCATTGATACTAGACAATGTTGTAATATCTTTGTCTTTGAGTTTATGTAGTAATATTTTGTCAAAATTATTAAGAACTATATAAGCTATTGAAGCTGTTATTTTTAAAGCCATAGTAGATTTTTTTGATTTACCAAAATCCATTGAACGACTACTATCTAAGTAAATATTAAAAACTGCTTCTCTTTCTTCCATAAATAGTTTAATAAATAATTTTTCAAATCGTCCATATGCATTCCAATCAATTCTTCTAAAATCATCTCCTTGGATATATTCTCTATAGTCAGAAAACTCTACAGAACTGCCTTTTGCAAGGGATTTTCGGCCTCCAGTAGCTCCTTGAGATAGTTTCATTTTTATCAAAAAATTAATTGTACTAAGTTTTTTAATAAAATCATGGTCAAAGATTTTCTCCTCCATGGACTTACACAACCTTTACTTGTTCTAATATATCAGCAATCAAATTATCTGGGTTTAAACCATCGGAAATTCCTTCAAAATTCATAATAATCCTATGCCTTAATGCTGGATAAGCTACATATTGAACATCTTCAAAAGATACATTATATCTACCTTCCATAAGAGCTCTTACTTTTGATGCAGTAAATATTGCTTGAGCTCCTCTAGGACTGGCACCTACTGATATATATTTTTTAGTTTGCTCTGGAGAATCTTCTCTATCTGGATGTGTGGCTAATACAACTTTTAAAGCATATTCTTTAACTGCATCAGCTATTGGTATATCTTTTAAAATAGTTCTCATACTAATTATTTTATCTCCATCTACTTTTGAATTAAGTACTACTTTTTTATTTGTTACAGTAATATCCATAATTAGCTTTAGTTCTTCATAAGAAGGATATCCAACATCTAACTTAAACATAAAACGATCTAACTGAGCCTCTGGTAAAGGATATGTGCCTTCATTTTCTATTGGGTTTTGTGTAGCTAATACCATAAACGGCTCAGGTAATGAATATGTTTGTTTGCCAACTGTTACTGTTCTTTCTTGCATTGCTTCTAATAATGCAGATTGAGTCTTAGGTGTTGCTCTATTTATCTCATCTGCTAATACAAGATGTGCGAAAACAGGTCCTTTTTCAAACTGAAATATGTTTTTATTATTTTCTTTTATAATTAAATTTGTTCCTATTACATCAGCTGGCATTAAATCCGGTGTAAATTGAATCCTTGAAAAAGTAAGATCTAAAACTTCTGATATTGTTTTTACTAATTGAGTCTTCCCTAACCCTGGGACACCTTCAAGTAATATATTACCCCCTGATAATATAGCAATTATAACTTGTCTAATGATATCTTTTTGCCCTATTATTCCTTTGCTTATCTCTTCTTCACATTCTCTTACTTTTTCTACGATTCCATTTATTTCTTTTTCATTTATTCCCATTTCTTTCACTCCTATGGATTATTGATTCAGTTCTTCAAAATATTCTTTAATAACATCTTTCATAACATCAGGGATGGCAGAATCGTGTATTGTTTCCATTGCTTGACTAGTATAATTGCCAAGTACTTCTTCATAATTAACCGATTCTCCTTTTCTTGTTAAAGCATCGTCACCTGTTTGAAAGTCACTATCCCCTTCATTATTACTCTCTCCTGTTAAATTATTATCGTCCCCTGTTTCTCTGTCAGGAATAAAAACATTCTCCTCTGAATTTTCCTCATTATCCGGTCTATGAAATCCTTTATTGCTTCCTTGATTCCATCCTTCCCCTCCTTGGCCTCCTTGATCTCCTTGCTCGCCTTGTCCTTGGCCTCCTTGACTAAAACTTTCCTCACTTTGACCTTGGTCACTTCCTTCACCTTGCTGATCATCTGACGAACTTAATGATTGTGACCCTTGGGAGCTTTCACTTAATGACTCTAGACTTTCACTAAACTCTTGTAATGAACTAGAAGAAACCTCACCATTTTCTATATCTTCTGCAATTTTTTCTAATAATTCATTTAGCTCCTCATCACTTAGCTGGCTTGCTATTTCTTCTAACGTTGATGCTAATTGCTCTAACTCTGATTCACTCATTTCTGATACTTTTTCATTTAGCTCCGAAAGCATTTCATCTATCTTATCAATTTCCAAATTTTTTAGCGCATCAGAAACCTTATCCAAATTCTCATCTTTGCTAAATTCCTCAATTATTTTGTTTAAGTCATTTTGTTCTATTGATTTTTTCAAATTTTCACTTTCAGGATAAATTTCTTTTCTTATTTTATTAAGAAAATCTTTTACCTCATCCTCTTTTTTATTCGATACTTTTTCTATTTTTTTATCAAGTCGTTCTAACGCTTTATCAATATCTTCTTTTTCGAAGGACTTTTTAACCTCTTCTAATGCTTGGTCTAGAGACTCTTCAAGATTTTCTTTTTCTTCATTATTTAGTTCTTCTGTTTCTTTTTCTATCTCTTCTTTTGCTTCTTCTATTTTTTCTATTTTATTCTTTTTTATCTCATTAATTTTATGACGTTCTTCGGCTTTTTCATTCATTTTATTAGGTATAAATCCACTAGTTACAAATATAACAAATACTAAAAAGAAGGATACTAATCTTTTTCTTTTTATATTAAGGGGAAGATTTTTTCTAATATTATAACTCTTTATTTTATCAATAGTGTCTTTTTTTTGAAGTTTACTAAACATATCCTGATTATTTATTAATTCCAATGATGTAGTTAGCCGCTCATTTAACCCCTTTGAATCAGTTATAATAGCAGAATCTTTATCATTTGGAAACTTAATAATTGCTATGATACTAGAAACTATTACTCCAAAACCGACTATATAAATTGCAATATAGTAAGCTTTATAGATAGGCATAAAAAATGAGGCTATAATAAGAATAAGTCCAGTAATTAATGCACCTAACGCTCCTATTATAAGGGAGTTTACCCATACTCTTAATCTTAAACGTCTTTTTGCTTTCTTAATGAATTTAAGAATTTGTCGTTCCATTTGCCTACCTCCTTAATTTTCTAGATTTAATCACTCTTGGTTTATTTTTTTGCCTTTAGTCATTTTAAATAATTTAGCTTTTTTTTGGCTTAATTTTAATGATGCAAGATATAATAAAGAGAATGCAATGCCAAGTTCTACTATAACATTTATTATCCATGTTTTCGTAATATCATTACCCAATACAAGAAAAGAATTACCAATAATTCCTGAACCTGTTCCTAGTTGCTCAGAAATTACTGAAAAAAATCCTAGAAGAGGATTTATATACAAAATATATAACCCTTTTGGCATACTCCCTTGACCTGGTGTATAATAGCCATATCTTCTTTCAAAATACATCATAGAAACTGCTGATATTATTATGGTTCCAATAATTAATGCTATTACACATCCATAAGTCATTACATTAGAAACTGTTGTTCTTTTAAAGATAGTAGAAAAAAATATACCAATACTACCAATAAATACAACTGTTACTATATAATATAGCAATAACCCTAGCAATTGAGTTATTGTTACCCCTCCAAAGATAAAAACAAATGATAATACAGGCGCACTTGCTAATACAAGTAATATTACTGTACTAATAGATGAAAGTAATTTGCCTAAAAGCAAGGAAAACGGTCTTAAAGGTGTGGATAATATTATTTCTAGTGTTTGACGTTCCCTTTCTCCAGAAATAGATCCTGCTGTTAATGCTGGAACAATAAAAAGTATAAGTCCAAATTGAATTACACTAATATAAATATAAAGCGAAGTAAATTGTTGATAGCCCGATGAATAAGCAAGACTTTTTATCATTTGGTCAAATATCAGTAGTCCGAGTAGCGCTAATATACTTGAGTAAACTAAGAGCGTTAAAGCTATCTTCCATGTTCTAGTAGTTAGTTTTAATTCTTTTTTCAATACTGGATTCATCTTTAATTGCATTATAATCTTCCTTTCTATACACTTTTCTCAGTTATCTGCATAAATAATGTTTCAAGATTACCAGCTTCTTGAGCAAAAGATATAACTGATATATCTGAATTAATCAGCTTTTTTAGTATTTGAGCTGCCTCTTCTTCATTACCGTTATAATCAGCTGTTATCACATTATTTGACATAATTACTTTTCCAATGCCTGGTATTTCTTTTAAAAGTAATTTAGCATAATCACCTTCACCTAGAATTTTTATTGTTAAACGTTTTGTATAATTCAATTTACCCATTATTTCTTCCATAGTTCCTGATACTATCATCTTCCCTTGATTAATAATTCCAATAACCGAACAAACTTCTGACAGTTCAGGTAAAATATGTGAACTGACTATAATAGTTTTACCCATATCTCTAAGATTTTTTAATATTTCTTTCATTTCATATCTAGCTCTTGGATCCATACCTGAAGCTGGTTCATCTAAAATCAGTAACTCAGGATTATGTACAAGGCATCTAGCTAAACATAGTCTTTGCTTCATTCCTCTTGATAGTGAGTCTACATAACTCTCCGCCTTATCTACTAAGTTAACAAGTTCTAATAAGTCCATTCCCATTTTTTGTGCATCTACTCCGACTATGCCATACACTGAAGCATAAAATTCCATATATTCTTTTGTTTTTAGATTATCATATACTCCAAAAAAATCAGGCATATAACCTATTTTATATTTTAGTTTTCTTAATTCTTTTATCGCATTTATTCCGTCAACATAAACCTCCCCTGAATCAGCATTTAAAAGCCCCGATACTATTCTCATAGTTGTTGTCTTCCCTGCACCATTAGGTCCAACAAAACCAAATATTTGACCTTTTTTTATTTCAAGATTTAAATCATTAACAGCTAAAAATTTACCATAACTTTTATATAAGTTATTTATTGTAAGCATTATCTCACTCTTCCTTTCACTTTTATTTCAGGAATAGTTTTTGGATTCTCTAAATTATCATCTTCCCTTATTAGTTTTATTAACATACGATTATTTTCATTTAAATATTTATTTATTTCATCTTCATCTAATGTATCGTTTATATAGTCAAATAGTTCATAAGAATTGCTTTCGTAACTATAAATATATAATTCTCCACCAAAGTCATCGGCATTATTACTGTTAAATCTATTGAATTGAATACTTTCAACTATAATATCTTCATCTATAGAATATTCTAACTCTATATTATTCCCAAACATTAAATTCATTCTTTTATCAAAGTCTCCCATTTCACTTGTTGATTTAACAGTAGGCTTAAAGTGACCACTAGGAAAATCTACTTTTCCTTTATCATCAATAAAACTTAATTCTATAGGAATAATGATCATAGTGGTTTCATATTGATTAAAATTTTGATCATTAATGCTTATGTTTTCTTCTAATGGTTCGTTAGTAAATCCTACTATAAAAAACTGATTTGAATCATCATAAGAATAATTTTCAAATTCATATTCAATAAGACTACTCCTCTGTCTTATAATTATTTCTTCTTCAATATTATTATTTGGTGTTATAGAATTATATCGTTTAGGATATAATATATTAACAAAATTATATACATTTACATTGTGTCCTTTGGATAAAACTTGATTTATTTTCACATCGCCTTGTTTTAAATCCCCAATTTCTGAAAAACTACCTAAGCCACCATATATAAATACATCTTCAAGGTCAAATCCCAAGTTATTACTAATAGTCCCTTCTAAATTTAAATTGTTAAATTTTAAATCTGTTGTTACTGTCCCTTCAAAATCATACGAAGATTCCATTGTAAAATAGTTAGGCCTAAATGCTCCAGTATCCTTTATTTCTATCATTGTCTTTTCTTTTTCCATCCTTAATTTTGAATGAAGCTTTTTATTATTTCTTTGATTATCTATGTCAGAATGATAATTATTATCACTTAATGGAATTATTGAGTACTTAGCTGGAATTTCTATATTTAAATCACTAGAATACGGTGATACAATACTAGTATAAGTTTTTTTAATTGAAGTCTCCTCGTTATTATATTTAATTATATTTCCACTATTAATAAAGGGTTTATTAAAACGAGTTGATGTACTAGTATAGTATATTATAAATGCAAACAAGAATGAAATCACTGGTACTGCAATCCATATCAAATACCTTTTATCTAGTTTTTTAAGGACTATATATAAAGCAGGGCCAATTAATATAATGTACAATATTATAATTATAACTAATTTGCCTGTGTTTTGAAATTTTGATTCGGGTATAACTGATAACATATCTCTAATTCGATAAATATTTTTATCCATATTTTCTTGCATAAGAAGATTATGCTTGTATTGCTCAGATATATTTCTATCTATTAACTCTTGTGCAAAAAAACTATTGTTTTCCCAGCTTGAAATAGGCTCTAGTCCTAAATCGAACATAGCTATGCTTATATAACCATTTCCCTTTTTTATTTTTTTAACTGCTCCATCTTTAAAAAGGTCTTCTCCATCTTTCAACCTAATATTTTGAATATCCAACTGAATAGGAGAAAATTCATTATACCCAAAATTAGTTTCTAGTTTTTCACTAGTAAGGATTTCTCCACTTAAAAATTCATCGTCAAAAACTGAAAGACTTTTACTATATGTAGGTCCTGTACCTATTAACATATAGCGTCCTTGTATTAACCATTGCTTTAAAGAGTTATATTGGTTTTCAGTTAATGAAGATGTATCATAATTATTAATTATAATCATATCAAGAGCCTCAAGCCCATTTACAGTATCAGGTAATACTTCTTTATCTAATTTTACTAATACTATTTTGTTTGATGTGCTTTGTTGATGAAAATATGACAAACTATTAAAATCATCGCTTAATACTCCAATAAGTATGGTATTTGATGATAGTCTTCCACTTGATATTTTAAGTTTTTCCTTTGCCACCACTGTTTTATTGTCTTTTAAACGTACTTGTATCTCTTCAGTTTGAGATAATATATTAACTGGTATTACAACTTGTTTTTTTGAATCCTTTGGTAAATTTATTTCTTTTGTGTATAAAACATATTCGTTATTGGTTTTAGGAACTTCTATTTCTATCTCTCCGTCAAAGTCCTTACTTGTATTTTCAATTTCAACAATTATAGGTGTATCTTTACCTAATTTAAAATTCTTTTCAAACCCATAAGTTACTTCTATTTCAATATCTTCGTTACTTTCAGCATATGTTGTTAGCGAGTTAATACTTAAGTATAATGGCATTAATAATAGAGTTATTATTAATGATATTGTCATTTTTTTATTCATAAACATCCTCTCTTTTCATTTTAATTGTATTTTCTAAAACTTTTGTATTTATAGTCTACTATTATTATACCTAAATTAATATTTGAGTCAATAAGTTATTATGTACTACATACAACTTAGATTAATTTCTAATATAAAGCTTAACATTAATTTTAAACGTATATCTATATACTTTAGTTCCAATATAGTGAATACTTATAAATATATTATAATAACTTCTTTGTTTGAATCTAAAAATGGGACTTCCTTAGAGAAGTGGACAAAAGTGGCTTCGTCACGTTCGCAACGCGATTTGTCCCAGCTGATAGAATATTCTTAAGTAATTAAACC
>JBKGYG010000046.1:0-13855 GCA_046546235.1 Eubacteriales bacterium
AGTGGAACAATTAAAACATTAGAAGAAGTCTAATAGGCATAAAAACTGACACTATGAATTTGATTTATTATATATTCCAACGGAATATCTTCAGCTTTACCGAATGCCTCTCGAATGTCTGATTCAGTTACAATTATATTTTTCATATAATTGACAATTACTTTTTATGTTGATACAATATATAGTATATGTTGCTAGATTTTCCACAATATAATGTATTGAGAGGTGGTAACTTTGTATAAAGTTATTAAACGAGATGGAACAATAACTAACTTTGATTTAAATAAGATAAAAACAGCTATTCAACTCTCAATGGCTGAAACAAAAGAAGGTGTCGACGAAAAATTGACTAATTCAATATGTAAAAATATAGAAGAAGAACTTACAAAAAACGATAAAACTATTTCAGTAGAAATAATTCAAGATTTAGTTGAAAAATATCTTATGGATTCTCCCCATAAAGATGCTGCAAAACGTTATATACTTTATCGTTATGAAAGAGATAAGACTAGAGATTCTAGATCAAAAAGAATTGATGGTCGATTACTTAGCGAGGAATTTATAAGTCCTTATAAACATAAACCTAATCCTATGAAACAATTAGGTAATTTTGTATATTATAGAACCTATTCCAGATGGCTGCCAGAAGAAAACCGAAGGGAATATTGGTGGGAAACCGTTAGAAGGGCAGTTGAATATAACTGCAGCCTAGTTCCGACTACAAAGAGCGAAGCGGAAAAATTGTATGACAATATCTTTAATTTAAGACAATTCCTATCAGGAAGAACTTTCTGGGTAGGTGGAACAGATGTTTCAAATCATTATCCTATGGCTAATTATAACTGTGCTTTTCAAATCATAGATAACTTTGACACTTTTAAAGATTTATTTTATCTTTTAATGATAGGCTCTGGTGTTGGTATTAGGATTCTTCGCGATGACATAAACAAACTTCCAAGAATTCGTACTAATTTTGAAGTTATTAATGAAGATTATACTCCTATGCATAAAAGCAATCGAGAAGATAGTACAAGTCTTACCTTTACTAATAATAGCTCCGCTAAAATTATAATAGGTGATAGCAAAGAAGGTTGGGTACAATCACTAGATTTTTTCTTAAAACTACTTTACAGCAATGAATACAGACACATTAATACAATTATTATTAATTATAATAATGTTCGCCCCAAAGGCGAACGACTAAAAACATTTGGTGGCTCAGCAAGCGGTCATACAAGCCTTAAAAATATGTTTAGCAAAATAACAAAAGTCATAAAAAAACGCGGTTTATTAACAGAGGAACATTCAACTTATCTAAAACCTATTGATTGTTTAGATATTGCCAATATAATTGGTGAAAATGTAGTAGTTGGCGGTGTGCGAAGAACTGCAGAAATTATTTTAGTTGATGTAGAAGACAAAGAGTCTATAGAAGCTAAAAATAATTTGTACAAACAAATTGACGGGCAGTGGATTGTTGATCAAGATATTATTCATAGACAGATGAGTAATAACTCTATTTATTATCGCGAAAAACCAACTAAAGAACAACTTCAATGGCAATTACAACAAATGCGTTACTCTGGAGAGCCTGGCTGGATTAATGAAATTGCAGGATCAAAAAGACGTCCAAATATGAATGGTGTTAATCCTTGTGGAGAAATTCTTTTAGATTCTAAAGGTTTATGTAATCTAACAACTATAAATGTTTATTCTTTTGTTAATGAAGATGGTGAGATAGATTATAATCGATTATATGAAGCCCAAAAATTGTCCGCTAGAGCAGGTTACCGAATGACATGTGTTGAATTAGAGATCCCTGAGTGGAATTATGTGCAAAAAAGAGATAAATTAATTGGTTGTTCATTAACTGGATGGCAAGATATGGTTAATTCTTCAGGACTTAACAAAAAGAAACAAGCAGAATTGCTACAAAAGCTTAGACGTATAGCACAAAATGCTGCTAAAGACTATGCTAAAGAAATTGGGGATAACGCTCCATTACTTGTAACTACAGTCAAGCCAGAAGGAACTCTTAGCCAATTACCTACTGTATCAAGTGGTGTTCATTACTCCCATTCCCCTTACTATATTAGAAGAATTAGAATAAATGCTGATGATCCTCTTTTAAAAGTTTGTGATGAATTAGATTATCCAATTCATCCAGAAGTTGGACAAGATATTGATACTTGCACTACAAAAGTTATTGAATTTCCTATCAAAGCACCTAAAGGCAAAACAAAATATGATGTGTCTGCAATTGAACAGCTAGAAAATTATAAATTATTCATGGAAAATTACGTTGATCATAACTGTTCCATTACTGTCCATGTAAGAGATAACGAATGGAACGATGTTGAAGAATGGGTTTGGAATCATTGGGAAGATATTGTTGCAGTTTCTTTTTTAGGATTAGATAATAACTTTTATCAACTTTTACCTTATGAGTCTATTACAGAAGATGAATATAATAAACGCATAAGAAAAATGAAACCTTTTATTCCGAATTTAATTAGCAAATATGAAAAAGAAGAACAAGAATTTGATATCGGCAACGAATCATGCGAAAATGGAATATGTCCTATAAGATAAAGGTGGCTACGCCACTTCCCAATTTATAGACAAAATAATAATTCGGAAATTTTTAGTAGAGGAATATATATACAAAACTCTCAGATTAAATATTTGTATATATATTCCTCTACTATTATTAAAAGCTGACTTTGGCTACAGTCTGAAACCACCTTCTTAATATTTTTCAATAATGTATTGTTCTGCTGAATAGACAGCTGTTGCCCCATCTCCAGCAGCAGTTATTATCTGTCTTAATGGCTTTTCACGAACATCTCCAGCTACAAACACCCCATCAACATTAGTCCTGCATCCTTCATCTGATTTAATATATCCATTTTTATCTGTTACTATGACTTCTTTAACTAACTCTGAATGTGGAACTGTTCCAATAGCAATGAAAACACCATCTACTTCTAAATCAAGATTTTCTCTTGTTTTCTTATTTGTAACATTAATTTTTTCAACTGAATCGTTGCCATCTATTTTATTAACTACTGTATCCCATACTAACTCAATATTATCTATATTAAAAACCTTTTCTTGCAATACTCTAACTGCTCTTAATTTATCACGTCTATGAATAAGGTAAACTTTTTTACATAACCTAGATAAAAATATCGCATCTTCTACTGCTACATCTCCACCACCAACTACAGCTACTGTCTTGTTTTTAAAAAAAGCTCCATCGCAAGTTGCACAATAAGATACTCCTAAACCTGAGTACTTTTCTTCTCCTTCTATTCCTAGTTTTCGCCAATCTGCCCCTGTGGATATTATAATTGTTTTGCTTTCATACACATTATCCTTTGTTACAACTTTTTTAAGTTTTCCTGTTAAATCTAAACTTTTAACTTTTTCTGATACTATTGTTGCCCCTAGTTTTTCCGCGTGTTCTCTAATTTTCATACTTAAGTCAAAACCATTAATGCCTGGTAAAGCTGGATAATTATCTACCTCATAGGTATTCACTACTTGCCCCCCGCTCATAGCATTTTTTTCAAGCAAAATAGTTTTTAACATTGCTCTTTCTGCATATATAGCAGCTGTTAATCCAGCTGGACCAGAACCAATAATAATAAGATCATATAAACTATCTTTTTCCATTTTAAAAAAACTCCTTTACTATATAATACTAAACTACTTATTATTTTTATGCTTTATATAAATTTCATAAATAATTGAAGTTAATAAATATATAACTAGTATACTAATTCCTAAATAAAGTATACCATTTCTATCCTCTATTGGACAAACATTTGAAGGTAAATTTGAACGATCAATATAAGTTGCAATAAGTGCATAAAAAGAAACTCCTATTCCTAGCAGAAAAATTAAATTCAACCACTTTGGCTGTTTACGCATTTTTAGTCTCCTTTTTTAATTTATATATTATAATATTACAATGCAGAAAGCCTTACGTCAAGTTATATTTCGGGCCTTCAAAAAACAACTCATAGCATATGAGTTGTTCAGACTGTAGACAAAGACAAATTATTATAAACACATAGTAGAGGAATATATATACAAATTAAGTGATGTTTTAAATATTTGATTAGAAAAAATTAGTGAGTGGAGATTGTTATTTCGTTAAAAACCTTAAATGTTTGACCTTAAGGGAGTTTTTAAGGTTTAGGAATAACAATTGGAACGAACTTAGTTTTTCTTCAAAGATTTAACCTGAACGTTTTGTATATATATTTCTTTACGGAAAATTCTTAAATTATTATTTTGTCTACAAACTGAACTCATAGCATATGAGTTGTTTCAGTTTGTATTGGTTTTATAAATACCTTTATTCTTCATTAAGTGCTTTTTCTAAATCAGTAATCAAATCACTAATATCTTCTAATCCAACCGATATTCTAATCATATCTTTTGTCACCCCACAAGCTTTTTGTTCCTCATCACTTAATTGCTGGTGTGTTGTACTAGCTGGATGGATGACTAATGATTTTGCATCAGCAACATTTGCTAAATGAGAAAATAATGTTAAGTTATTGATAAATTTTTTTACATCCCCTTTTATTCCAAAAGTAAAAATAGAGCCAGCACCATTTCTGAAATATTTATTAGCTAATTTATTATATTTATTCTCTTCAAGATTAGGATAATTAACCCAACTAATTTTAGGATGGTTACTAAGGAATTTTACAATTTCTTTTGCATTTTCTAAATGTTTTTTTACCCTTAAAGATAAAGTTTCTAAACCTTGTAGAAGTTGAAAAGAATTAAAAGGACTAATAGAAGCACCTAAATCTCTTAGCAAAGATACCCTAGCTTTTACAATATACGCTAAGTTTCCTAATGCTTCTGAATATATAAGCCCGTGATAACTTGAGTTTGGTTCTGTAAACTCTGTGAATTTCCCACTTTTTGCCCAATCGAATTTACCACTATCTACAATTACACCCCCAATAGAAGTCCCATGTCCCCCAATAAATTTAGTTGCTGAGTGAACAACAATATCTGCTCCATATTCAATTGGTTTTAATAAGTAAGGCGTTGCAAAAGTATTGTCTACAATTAAAGGAATATTATTATTATGAGCTATTTTTGCTACCGCTTCTATATCTATAATATTAATTCCAGGATTTCCAATTGATTCAATAAAAATAGCCTTTGTTTTATCGTTAATAGCTTTTTCAAAGTTAATCGTTTCATCAGGGTCAACAAACTTTACATTTATATCAAACCTTTTTAAAGTATTTGCAAATAAATTATAAGTGCCACCATACAATGTACTTG
Source organism: Eubacteriales bacterium (assembly GCA_046546235.1). Lineage (GTDB taxonomy): Bacteria > Bacillota > Clostridia > Lachnospirales > DSM-24629 > JBKGYG01. The sequence goes on from JBKGYG010000046.1 coordinate 5,320, forward strand.
CTGCTACTATTTCGTCACCTGCTTTAGCAATATTTAATATCGAATAACTAATAGCTGCAGAACCCGATGCAACAGCTAATGCTCCAACTCCACCTTCAAGAGCAGCCATCCTTTGTTCAAACACATCTGTAGTAGGATTCATAATACGGGTATATATATTCCCTGTTTCTTTAAGTCCGAACAAATCCTGTGCATGATCAAAATCATTAAATACATATGAGGTTGTTTGATATATCGGAACCGCTCTTGAACCTGTAGTTGCTTCTGGCTCCTGCCCTGCATGTAATTGTTGTGTATCAAAATTATATTTATTCCACTTCATAATTAAATACTCCATTCTTATATTATTATTAAAATCATAAACACTCTTTTAAGTTGTTTATTTTACAAATTATTATATATTATCTATCTAAAACTATATTTTTAATCCATATAGTTGCAATGAAATTATTATTCATTAAAACTTACGTACCTCCTATGTTTGGTAGTACATGGTCAAGTAGCATAAAAAGTAGCGCGCTTACTTATAAGAATTAAACTTAAAAGTTTTATAATAATAAAAACTCCTGTTAATAACAGGAGTTAAAATACACATTTCTCCTCTTATCTCTCAGTTTCCTGCAGGATTTAGCACCATTGCATATATAAAATGCTGGTTGCTGGGTTTCATAGGGCCAGTCCCTCCACCTCTCTTTATAAGAGTATTTATTAATTTTAATAAACATAACATAGATGTATTCCTACGTCAAGGCAAAATTATATTTTAATACGTTATTTATCGCTGGTATATAGATATTATACACTCTCTTGGTATAACTTTAATTTAATTTAAAAGCCCCTTTGCATAACTAACAAAAGGACTTCCTATCATCTTATTATTTTTTTTCAATATGAACAATCAAATCTCTTTGAATTTCTTCATCAAAATAATACTTAAATAAAACCTCATCATACTCACTAATGTTTAATTCTTCAATTTTATTACTTATTTCTTCAGATACTGCATAGTTTCTAGCACTTAACCCATCGGTCACTCCACTAATCTCTATTTCAACTGAAGTACTGTCAGCAAAACCAATAAATCTTCCTATATCTGTTTTAGTTTCTAATTCCTCGTCTTTTTCATCCTCTTCATCTTCAATCATTTCTTCTTCTGTTTCTTCCCCACTTGAACTATTATCTTTTTCACTCTCATTTTCTAAATTTTCATCCTTTGTCTCTTCATAATGGGTTTTTTCATCTTGTTGTTGTTCAGAACCTTCTTTATTATTATTACATGCTAATAAAGATAGGGCTAAAATAGTTATTATGCTTATAATTTTGACTATCTTTTTCATATAATCCACACTCCTCTTTTTGAATTACTGTATAATTCAAACAAAAGTAATAACTTTTCTCTTCTTATATATAAACGATGTGGAATGACTAAAAGTTTCTTAAAAGGTACAATTAAAGTTTAAATAATTAATCCTGTTCAAAAGTAATTCCTTCTAACATACTTTCTAACTCTTTTAAAGTATCATCATTTAAATATGAAATAGTAATAACCACTGTACCCCCTTTGACCATGCCTAAGTAAGTACGTATTATCGGTGCATCAAAAACATTAGAAGCATCTACTTCGAATACATCAAATTTTTGATTGTCAATTTCAACATTATTTTTTTCAACAGGAAATAATTCACTTATACCTAGAATATTATAATAACTTAAATTGGTTTCTACCTCTTCTTTTGAATAATGCTCACTTGCTCCATGAATAATTATTCCCTCTATCTCATACATAGAATCATTTTCAACTTCCCTAAGAATTGTAAGCAAAGGAACACCTTCTTCATCACCTTCTTCATTGGCAAAAGTATCAGTCTCGATTATTTCTTCATAATCCATGACCTCCCAACCTGAAGAAGGTAAATCCATCTTCATATTGAAATAACTATTTGTATATACATCGTAAACGATTTTTCCATGATCAAAAACTTTTTTTTGTTGGCATCCTCCTAAAACAATAATTATAACCAAAAAAAACAATATTATTTTTCTCATCTAACTCCCCATCTCCCCATTTATTACTACTTAAATTCAATTTCTTTAATATCCTTTTTCCCTTCTTGCTCTGAATAACATACTTCAATTGTAGTAACGTATTCATTATTTAGAGTCACATATATTTCTAGATAGACTGTGTCTACCTCATGTTCTAATATTGCTTTAACTGTATTATATTCTTTTCCTTTAATAATCTCTGTATCCTTTTCAATTGTTAAATCCTTATATTGCATTAATTCATTTTCTATTTTTTCAATATAATAATCTAATGTAATAGAATCATCTATTTTTTCTGCTGTAAATCGTACGTAAGGATTAACATCTTCACTCTCTTCATATTTATCAGCCTGAAACAAAACAAAGTTTTCTAGGTCTTCTTGTTCAACTATGTACCATTCATTTGGAATTGAGAGTTCTAGCCCAAAAAATTCGTTTTTATAAATATTATTAGTAATTTCACCATGAAAATCATCTGGAAAATTATCATCTAAGTTATCTTCTAGAGCTTCTTTTTTTCCACAACCAACAATACTTATAATAATCATAAATGCTATTATTAAATTAATATGTTTTTTCATTTGTACATATCCTTTCATATTCTAACTTGCACTGTTCTGTATTATTAAAATATTAACATGTTTTATAGCCAATAGTCAATTTATCAGTATCATTTTTAATAAAGTATAAATATCAAACTTACTTGCAAAGATTTGGAAATTATACTTTCATTGCAACTAGTGCCTCAACGGCCTTTGTTGAGGCATGTAAAAATTAATATACAAAAGAGCCATAGGCTCTTCAGAATGCGGTCAAAATAAATTATACCTAATTAAAAAAATTATAGCTCTATAGTGGAATAGATAGTTGCGACAAATCGCTCGAGAATTCATTTTACTCGTCTTTATTCTTTGCTGGTTCAATATTTATTGTTTTCCCTTTAATTTGGTTGTTTTTCATAACCATAAGAACATCTTTTGCATACTCTCTTGGAACTTCAACAAAGGTGAATTTCTCATACATATCAATTAATCCAATCAGCTTACCAGGCATCCCTGTTTCACCTGATATAGCTCCTACTATGTCCCCAGGTCTTACCCTCTGTTTCTTACCAACATTTATAAACAGTCTAACCATCCCCGGCTCTGCACCTGTTTCTTCAAAGTTCTCTTCTAGGCCTTCTTCCTTCTTTTCATCCCCCATTACCATTTTTAACAATGCTGCCGCAATATCAATTGAAGTATTATCACCTTCTATACTCTCAAGGAGTTTTTCAATCATATATACTTGTTTAGTTAAGTTTTCATTTTCTATCTTATCTTTTATGTTTTCTAGTAAAGTATTAGCCTTGTATTCTTCTACATCATTAATGCTAGGAATTCTCTCCCTCTTTATCTTTGTTTTAGTATATCTTTGAATATCTCTTAACTTATATTGTTCTTTGCCTACTACGAAAGTAAATGCTTTTCCTGTACGTCCTGCTCTACCTGTCCTTCCAATTCTATGAACATAATATTCTTCGTCCTGAGGAACATCATAATTAAATACTGCTTCTACATTATCTACATCTATTCCTCTAGCAGCAACATCTGTTGCAACTAATATTTCTGTATTCCCATTTCTAAAACTACTCATTACACGATCTCTTTGTACTTGCTTCATGTCCCCATGAAGCCCATCAGCAAAATAACCTCGACCTTGTAATAGTACAACTAATTCATCTACTTGTTTTTTTGTATTAGAAAATACTAAAGCAAGCTTTGGATTATAAATATCAATAAGTCTCGTAAGAATTTCAAATTTATCCCTAGGCTTAACTTCATAATAATATTGATCAATACTAGGCACCGTAAGTTCTTTATGAACTACCTTAACAATCTCATGATTATTTTGATAAGTTTTTGCTATTTGAGTAATAGCTTTTGGCATTGTAGCTGAAAATAATATTGTTTGACGTACTTTTGGAACATCTTTTAATATTGTTTCAATATCTTCTCGAAATCCCATATTTAACATCTCATCTGCTTCGTCTAACACAATAGTATTTACATTTTCCATTTTCAAAGTTTTTCTTCTCATATGGTCCATAACACGTCCTGGTGTTCCTATTACAATTTGCACACCTTTTTTTAAAGCTTGTATTTGCCTTGTAATAGGTTGCCCTCCATACACAGGCAAAGTCTTTATTCCGTGCATATACTTTGATAGTTTTCTCATTTCCTCAGCTACTTGCAAAGCCAACTCTCTTGTAGGACATAAAATAACAGCCTGCATTTTTTTATTTTTTGGGTCTACCTTCTCCAAGATAGGGATGCCAAAAGACGCTGTTTTCCCTGTTCCAGTTTGAGCTTGCCCAATAATATCTCTTCCTTCTAATAACTTTGGTATTGATTTTGTTTGAATTGGTGTTGCTTCTTCAAATCCCATATCCTCGACTGCTTGTTTAATTGGTTCAGAAATATTTAATTCTTCAAATTTTATTGTTTCCATTAATTAATCCCTTTCCTTAAAATCTAATTTTGAGTGCATAATTGTTTTATTCATTTCCTTTATATCTTATACAATTACTATATCCATTATATTCATAAATAATATATGTTTATTAACTATAATATTTTATCTAAAGATTATCGCGTTTTTAAATTATTAATTTTAGGCACTCAATATATTCAAATGTTTAAAATCTAATACATTATAACATAGTTATCCATTTTAGACTATATTTTCTTCTAAATTCTAGTATTAGTCCAATGAAAAGTTCCTTTATAAGCTTATTTTGTTCAAAGCAGTTTAATAATATGTTCCTTTTTCCACAAAGAAAATAATTAAAAATCAGATGTTTTAAAAAATACGTCTTGAAAATAATAATACTGTATGTTAATATAATAATATATCATAACGTAGTTTTAATAACTACTTATTGTAATATTATGTCGAAAGGAATGATTTTATGAAAATAAAGGATCCTATTAGTACTTTAACACATTTTATTGGTATGATTTTATCAATTATAGCTATTATTTTATTAGTATCAAAAGCCAACGTAGAAGCTACTTTTATTCATGTTATATCTTTTACTTTGTTTGGTATTAGTTTAATTATGCTATATTTTGCAAGTACAATTTATCATTTTATTGAAAAACCTAAAAAGCTAAGTGATATTTTGCATAGAGTTGACCATATGATGATTTATGTTTTAATAGCCGGAACTTATACCCCTATATGTCTTATTCCTTTAAATGGATTATGGGGATGGTCTTTATTATCAATCATTTGGGGAGTTGCTCTTGCTGGAATCACATTAAAAGCTCTTTGGATTAATGCACCTAGATGGCTATCTACTGGAATATACATTCTAATGGGATGGTTAGTTATTATTGCTTTTAATCCCCTTATGAAGTCTCTTCCTTCCGGTGCTTTTGCTTGGTTATTAGCCGGAGGAATTGTTTATACTCTAGGTGGTTTAATATACGCTCTTAAGTGGCCCCGCTTAAAATTTAATAACTTTGGGTTTCATGAGTTATTTCACCTATTCGTAATGGGTGGTAGTTTCTCACACTTTATTTTAATGTATAAATATATCTTACAAATGAATGTATAAAAGAAGTGCCACAATATGGCACTTCTTTTATAATTTTCTTTTGTTTGCTCTCATTCTTTCACTTTCATTTAATATCTTTTTCCTTAGTCTTATAGAATCAGGCGTGACTTCTACTAATTCATCAGTTTCAATAAACTCCAAAGCCTCCTCGAGAGTATATTCTTTTGGTTGAAGTAATTTAATAGCATCATCCGAACCAGCTGCACGTGTATTTGTTAGTTTTTTATTCTTGCAAGGATTTACAGTCATATCTTCGTTCCTACTATTCATACCAATTATCATACCTTCATACACCTCAACAGATGGTCCTACAAACAAAGTTGCACGTTCACTTAAATTGAATAAAGCATATGCCATTGTTACTCCATTCTCTAAGGATACTAATACTCCATTATTCCTGATTGGAATTTCTCCACAATAAGGCAAATATGAATCTACAGACCTAATTAAGGTTCCTTCACCTCTTGTATCGTTTACAAATTCACTCCTATAACCCAGTAAACCTCTTGTAGGAACAAGGTATTCTACCTTCGTATATCCATTTTCCGAGCTCATTGATTGCATTACGCCTTTTCTTTCATTTAATTTTGAAATAACAGTACCACTATAATTATCAGGTAATGTTATTATTACTTTTTCAAATGGTTCAAGTTTTTTCCCATTATCATAGTGAAACAATACTTCCGGCTTAGAAACACTTAATTCATACCCTTCTCTTCTCATATTCTCAAGTAATATTGATAAATGTAGTTCTCCCCTGCCAGATACTTTATATCCATCAGTTCCCTCTATTGGTTCAACTTTTAAACCTACATTCGTTTCTAACTCTCGTCCTAATCTTTCTTTTATATGTCTAGTTGTAACATATTTCCCACTTTTCCCAGCAAAAGGAGAGTCATTAACTAAAAAATTCATTGATAAAGTTGGTTCTTCTATATCTATCATTTCCATTTGCTCTATATCACCTGGATCACATACCGTTTCGCCAATCGAAATATTAGGTATACCTGAAATAATAACAATATCTCCACTATAAGCCTCTTCTATTTCTACTCTTTTTAGTCCTTTATTTACAAAGAGCTTAGCTATTTTTGCTTTTTCAACTTCGCCATTCCTCTTGCAAATTGCTACTACTTGATTAGTTTTAATAGTGCCTTTTGTTAACCTTCCAATACCAAGTCTACCAATATATTCATCATAATCTAATGCCGAAATTTGTAACTGTGTTGGTTTTTCATCTTTATTTGGGTATGTGCTTACATTTTCCATCAACACTTGAAATAAAGGTGATAAATCATTACTATCATCTTCCATTTTTTTCTTTGCAACACCATCTTTAGCAACACCATAAAGTATTGGAAAATCTAATTGTTCTTCATCAGCACCTAATGCATCAAAAAGATCAAAAGTCATATCCACTACTTCCTCTGCTCTTTCATCCTTTTTATCTATTTTGTTTATAAACAATATTGGCTTTAAACCTCTTTCTAAAGCCTTCTGCAAAACAAATCTTGTTTGAGGCATAGGTCCTTCACTTGAATCAACTAACAATATAGCAGTATCAACAGTTTTTATTATCCGTTCCACTTCAGAAGAAAAATCTGCATGCCCTGGAGTATCTACAATATTAATTTTAACTCCATTATATTCTATTGCACAATTTTTAGAATAAATTGTTATACCTCTTTCTCTTTCTAAATCATTACTATCCATTACACAATCTACTACTTCCTCATTCTCTCTAAATACTCCACTTTGGGTAAGTAATGCATCAACCAATGTTGATTTACCTGCATCTACATGGGCTATTACTGCAATATTAATTACATCTTTTCTATCTTTAACCATAATATCCAACTTTCTAATCTAAAATAATTAACAACCTTTACAATAATACAACAAAAGCTTATTTCTTGCAACTAAAATAATCTTAAACTTCTTTATAATTATTATGATGATTTACTCTTTCAAAAATTGTTTTCCTATAATCTGATGGAGAACAACCTTTTATTTTCTTAAACACACGATTAAATGTTTTTATACTTTCAAACCCACATTGATTAGATACTTCAGTTATATTATAAGATGAATGAATTAATAATTGTGTTGCCTGAGTAATTCTATAATTGTTTAAATACTGCAAAAAAGTCATACCAGTAGTCTCTTTAAAGAATCTAGAAAAATAATATGTACTAAAATTTGCTACATCCGCAATATCTTCTAAGGTAATTACTTCATTATAGTGTTTAGTAACATACTTATAAACTTTTTCTAGTTTGTCTATTTTTTTTAACTGTTTTGTTTTCTCTTTTAAAGATAATTCTTCTATTTTTCTATACCGCATTATCAGTAATACAATTTCATAAATATATGCTTTTACAGCGAATTTATAACCCCATTTTTTTGAATGCATTTCCTTTTGTAGTAATAATATTTTATTCTGGAGTTTATTATAAAATATATTATCGTTTATATCTTTTTTTATAAGAGGATTCACTATTCTTTTATTAACTATCTCACTAGTTAGTTCTTCAAATATAGTAAGCTTTATTAACATAATTATTCTATTAGTTGGTTTATCACCAGGAAGAAAATAATGAATATCTCCTGGATTCACTATAAAGACATCTCCAGGAAATAATTTATATGTTGTATTATTTACTCCCATTTCCAAACAACTCTCCAAAGCATAAACCACCTCAATTTCTTCATGCCAATGAGGAGGATATTCATTTAAATCGGTAATAAAATATTTAAACATATTCTCAGAATCTATAATATTTTTTTCATATAAAATTTGCAACTTTACTTCCCTCCATGTAGTTAAACAATAATCTTCTATTTTTTTTTATAATAATCTACTAACTCTGGATATTCTTCTAAAGCATG
>JBKGYG010000047.1:0-13806 GCA_046546235.1 Eubacteriales bacterium
TGCGAACGTGGCGAAGCCACTTTTGTCCTTAATTAGGAAAGTGCTATTATTTAGAACATCTGGACTTAAAACATGTATCAACTGTACAACACACCAATTTTTTGTAGGGGCGTATCACGATGCGCCATTTTTTATATAATTGATTTAACATATGTATTAATTTTTTCTAATAGAATATTTAAAAACCTCTTTATTTGTATATATATATTCCTCTACTATGTCTACAGTCTAGAAAAATATGTCCAATTGTATAGCCTTAATTGCTAAGAGTATTAGAGCATGTTTAATAAAAAAATATTAATGGTTAAAAAAATTTTAAAAATCATTGTAAATAATTGGCAATAATGGGAATAATATATATGGTTAATAATTATAAAGCATGAAGAGGTGCAAATAAAAGATGTAATCTCTAAATAAAAGCATGCTCTAATAGCGAGGAGGAAAAAAATGAGGAAAAAATTTAAGAAAGTACTTTCAGTGCTTTGTACTTTTATGCTAGTTATTATTGCTTTGTTTAACACAAAGATGACAGTTAATGCCGCAGATTCAAGCAAGTATATTGAAAACTTCAATGAAGACAAAGAAAAATATCCAGATATTGATGTAGAAAACAGAGGTAAATTAAATGTAAAACATTATGATGTTAGCATTGATTTAGGTGATACTTTGCCTGATGAAAGACATGAACTTTTTGGTGCAGAAGCTTACACAGATTTTATACTGCAAAATGCTGAAAATGGTGATTTTGCTAAAGACTCAACAGGAGCCTTATATTTTGATTATAATTGGGATGAAGATGGTAGCAACCCTGCATTTCAGAATACGATTTGCATTTGGGGATATCTTGTTCCAGAAGAATCTGGCAAATATGAGCTTGATATAAGAAGTGATGATGGTTCATATGGGGAAATCATTATAAATAATAAGACTAAAGTCTTTACTAATGATTGGCAATATAAATCACCTAGTAGGGACGAGGATAATAATAGAACTTTTAGGTTGGAAGAAGGGGAAATATATCCTATTTATATTGAATACTTTGAAAACAAACAATCAGAAGCTGCTTTTTCAATTCAGATGAAAGAAAAGGGATTTATGGGAGGGATTTTCTCAAGTTTTGATGATGTGCCTTCAACTTGGTTCTATCCAACAACACTTGATAAGAGTTGGAGGCCAACCGTTGAAGCCCCAAGTATAAATGCAGAACCAGATAATGATACAGAAGCAACAAATGTATTAGTAGAATTAACTAATAATGATGATCCAGAAAAAACATTCTTAGAATACAAAATAGGGGAAGACGGTCCTTGGGAGACTTATAACTCAAGTTTTACAATTGACTATAATACTATTATTTACGGAAGAGCTATAAGCAATTTAGTATCTAATGCTTATTCAGAAGAAATATCATATAGTATTAACAATGTTATAGCTCCACCAGATAAGCCTACAATATTAACTCCAGAACGAGATATAATAACAAATGATGAAACTATTTTTGTAACAGGTATAAGCGATCCTAATCTAAGAATTGAATTATTAATTAAGGATGAAGAAGAAAATTATGTAGAAGAAGCAACAAATTCTGATGAAAACGGGGAGTGGGGGATACCTGTTAATTGTGATAATCTCTTAGATGGAGAGATAGAAATTAATGCAATAGCCAGAAATGATTTGGAGAGTTGCTCTGAACCTGATAAAGTTATAATTATAAAAGACACTATCAGTCCAACATCGCCAGAGATAACAGTCGATCCAGAGAGTTTAACAAATGAAAATGTTATAGTAACAATAACAGATACAAACACACCAAATGAAAATATAATTTACAAAGAGGATAATGGAGAATGGATCGATTATACAGGAGCATTTGAAGTAAGTGAAAATACAAATATTACTGCTAAAGCAATAGATAATGCAGGAAATGAATCAGAAGAAGTGATTAGAGAAATTAGTAATATTGATACTGATCCGCCAGATAAGCCGGTTATAACTAATCCAATGCCTGAAAGCATAATAAATTCAGATGAATTAACTGTTACTGGGAGGGGGGAAGTTAGTTCAATAATAAATATAAGCATTAAAAATATATCTGGGTCAACTATAAGTCAAACTATAAATAAAGAAGACAATGACGGTAATTGGAGCTATACATTTAACACTAGCACATTAGATGACGGTAAATTATTTATTGCAGCTAGTGCCAGAGATGAAATAGGGAATGAATCAGATGAAGACATTATAACTATTTATAAAGATACAACCCCACCAAGTAGTCCAGTTATAGATATAGATCCTGAAGAATTAACAAATAGCTCAGTAAGAGTTGAAATAATAGGAACGGATGATCAGGGAGATACAATCTTCTACAAAGTAAATAACGAAGGATGGCAAGAGTATACAGAGTCATTTATAGTTGAAGAAAATGTAATAATAAAGGCAAAGACTGTAGATAATGCAGGAAATGAATCGGAGATAGCTACAAAAGATATTACTAATATAGATAGGGAAGGACCAGAAAGACCAGTTATCCAATCACCATACTCCGAAGAGATAATAAATGATAATACTATTACAGTAAGCGGAACAGGGGAACCTGAAGCTTATGTAGAAATTATGATTATAGATTCAGTAGAACACAATGTAGATGGATATGATTTTGTAAATGAAGAAGGCAATTGGAGTGTAGACATTGATATATCAGAATTATTAGAAGGGGAGCTATTTATATCTGCTTATTCATATGACGAATTAGAAAACATGTCAGAAGGTGATTCTGTTATTATCTACAAAGATATTACACCCCCGGATACTCCGGAGATAACTATAGATCCAACAACAAGAACATCTGGCTCTGTAAAAGTTACTATAGAAGGAGAAACAGAAGAAGATACTATATTCTATAAAAAAGGTGAGAATGATGAATGGCAAACCTATGTAGAGCCTTTTAAAGTATCATCAAACACAACCATTTATGCAAAGGCAGTAGATAATGCAGAAAATGAATCAGAAGTAGTAGAAAAAGAGATTGAAAATATTAGAAAAGTGAACTCAGGACCAAGCACACCGCATAAACCATTTTACGAGGAAGAAACAGATCTATTATTAAAAGCTTATAGTAATAATAAACAAGTAAGAAGAGATGAAGAATTAGAAGTTAATTTAACTTTAGGCAATAAACAAGATACAGAGGCTAGAAACATTAAAATAACATCAGAAATACCTGAGGGATTTTCCTTAACAAATGTAGAAGAATATAATTATACAGTGTCGGAGGGGATACTAACAATTACAGTTCCAAAACTTAATAAAAAAGAAAATCTTGATATTAAGATTATTTATACTGTAGATAGTGAAATTGATTCTATTACAAAAAGTGTTATAAATTATGAAATAGAAGAAAAAGATAATTATATTAATTTAGAAGATGATAAAGCAAAAGTTGTTCTATTGGTGTATCCTAACGATTTTGAAGGACTTCATAAAAAATATATAGAAGGGTTCCCAGATGAAGAATTCAAGCCGAATCAGAATTTGACGAGAGCAGAAATTTCAACTATGTTAGTAGAAGCATTAGAATTAGACATGAGTAAACTATCTGATACATTTGATAAAGAGTTAGAAGGACATTGGGCTAAAGATTATATTGGTTGTGTAGCAGAAGCAGGTATTGTTATTGGATATGAAGATGGAACTTTTAGACCAGATGAGCCTATAACTAGAGGTGAGTTAGCAACTATAATAGCTAAGGTTCTTAAATTGGAAGAAAAAATTAAAGAGAATAGCCATTTTATTGATATAGATGCTCATTGGGCAAGAGGATATATAGATGCTATTTATTATTTTAGCATAATTAGTGGGTATGAAGATGATACGTTTAAACCTAATAATTATATACTGCGTTCTGAAGCTGTAGTAATGATAAATAAATTATTATTTAGAGGGCCATTAATGACAGAAGAAAGAATTTTTACTGACTGTATGCAAGATGATTGGTTCTTTGGAGATGTTATGGAAGCAGGGATAAATCATATCTACAAATATGATGGAGAAGTAGAAAAGCATATAAGATAATAAAAATGATAGGCCAAATAGGCCTATCATTTCAGATTGTCGACAAACTTAATTACAGGAATTTTCCGCAGAAAAAAATATATACAAAACGTTCAATTAAATATTTGAAGAAAAACTAAGTTCGTTCCAATAGTTATTCCTAAACCTTGAGAACTCCCGTTGGTCAAACACTCAAGGTTCTTAACGGAATAACTATTTCCACTCACTAATTTTTTCTAATCAAATCTTTAAAAATCTCTTATTTGTATATATTTTTCTCTACTAGTATCTGATTAAATACTTTGTCTACAATCTAAAATAATAGTTTAGAAATTTTCCGTAGAGAAATATGAGAACAGCTGAAACAATATAATTACATAGTTAAATTTTTTTAGGATAAAATAAGTAACTAAAGTTATAATCAAAGATTAATGCTTTTTGGCTATTGATTAATTAGTAGATTTAAGTCATAATAAACTATAAATAAGATTTAAAACTATCAATTAAGGTTGATGATAAATGCAGATTTTTATGGACGGAATGGATGAATTACTAATACAGAATAATTATCAAAGAGTTCTTACTGATGCAGAACCTGTATCCATGTATGGAAAACCAAGGGATAGAGATTTATACCTGCTGAATTTAATTAATTTACAAGGTGATTTTAAAATTTCTTTAGAACAATATGAAATATATAAGGAAGTTACTAAAAAACAGTTTAAGGCTAAAGGGTTCGATAAAATTTACTTGTTAAATGTTTATATAAGTGATGAAATAGATGGTTTATATCAGGAATTATCTATAAAGACTCCAAATTACGATGATGATTTGGTAGATTTTCAATGGATAGTACATTTAAAGCTTAGAGAATTATATATTCCAAAAGAACAACCAGATCAATTTCTTGAAGTGAACTCAATAATTGAAGCAGTATTACAAGATAAGGTTTACGAAGGTGTTTCTAATCTTATTATAAAACAGAGAAACTATTATGTTACAATGATTTTAATAGGATTCAATGTTTTGATATGGATTATGATGGAAATGGTAAATTCTTCAACAAGTGGTAAAACACTTGTCGAATTTGGAGCTATATTTACACCTTATGTAAAAGAAAATCAAGAGTATTATCGTTTGTTTACAGCAATGTTTTTGCATAATGGGGGTTCCCACTTATTCTATAATATGTTTGCTTTATATCTATTTGGTAGTAGAATTGAAAAAGTAATTGGATCATTTAAATTTATAACTCTATATATTATTGCTGGTTTGGCAGGGAGTTTATTATCTATAATGACTAGTATAGGTGTTATTAAGATTGCCGCAGGTGCTTCAGGAGCAATTTATGGGTTGCAAGGAGCAGCATTGTTTGTTGTCATGAGAATACGAGGTTCTCTAGAAGGTATTTCTCTAGGACTATTATGGTTAATGACCATAGGAGGATTAATTTCTGGATTTACTTCTAATAATATAGATAATATGGCTCATATAGGTGGATTAATAACGGGGTATTTTAGCATGTTTATTCTAGCTAAACGATTTATTAATAAGTAAAAGACATTAACTAATACATGTGCTTTCAAATACAAGTGTTGTGCAAGTTGAAGATTCTTAGGTGAATAAAAAAGCAGCTTAGAGTGAAAAATAGTAAAATAGGGAAAAAGTTTAATCCCTAAACTTTACTCTAGGTGGTGTAAACAATGATGCAAGAAACTAAGCAAACGGAAGAGATTAAAATATACGAAGCACTTATAAAATACTATGAATGCAAAGAACAACAAACAGAAGATTATAGATTAGCCTTTGATATTTTTAGTAAATACTGTAAAAATTATTATAATAGTTCCAATTTATCAGAAATGGATGAAGAACTTTTTAATAAATTTTTTCTTTACTATTTACCAAAATTAAAATTAACTTTTTCTGAAAAAAGGTTAAAAAGTATTTTTGGACATATATATAAGATATTGGAAAGAGTTCAATTGCAACATAATATAGATTTAACAGCATTATACAGTTCAAGCTATTCTAATTTTGCAGATGATACAGCAAGAATTATAGATTTAAGAAAAGAATTGTTAAAGAATACAAACTCACCAATACTTAGTTGGGACCCGTTGATTATAGATTTTAATTACTATAAACAAAATGATAAAAAGCGTAGTTGGTTACCAAGAAAAGAAATCTATGAACAAGGATATTTTGAAATGGTGGATAAATTAGGCAACAACTATTTTTTATTAAAAAAAATTCAAAGCCAGAGTTGTTATATAAAGCTAAAACTAAATAAAGCCACTAATAGTCTATTAAGAAATAACGATATATTGCATATGCGATTAAAAAGAAGGATTTTTTCAACAGTTTGGGAAATAATTGAAGTAAAAGGATGTTATTTATCTGGGATAGATCAATATATAAATAAAGTCCACAATTAAGAAAGGTGGGATATTAGATGAAGGTACTTATTGTCTATGGAGGAAAAGGATTTAAAAAGGATCCTACTCTCATAGTTATAGAAAGAATCGCTGAAGTGTTTAATGAATTAAATGTTGATATAGAGCAGACACATCTCTATAAAGAAAAGGATAACATTAAAATAACAGATAAGTTAAGTGACTACGAAGGAATAATACTTGCCACAACAGTTGATTGGCTTGGGATAGGGGGGCTTATGCAAAGTTTTTTAGATGATTGTTGGTATTATGCAGATAAATCAGTTATAAAAGACTTATATATGATGCCTCTAGTTTGTTCAACTGTTTATGGAGAAAGAGATGCAGAGAATCACTTGTTAAAAGCATGGGATTTGTTAGGAGGAATTACTTGTGAGGGCATATGTGGATATATCCCAAATATTGCAGAAGTTGAAACTAATGAAGATTATTTAATGACTATTGGTAAAAAGATTGAGGCATTCTATAGGGTTATAAAACAAAAAAGAAAAGCATTACCTAAAAGCACAAGCAAGATACAACAAAATAATATAAATAGTGAAAGTACATTGCAAGATAATGAAGAAGATGATATGGAGCAGTTAACTTTTTTTGCAAATAATGAACAATACATAAAAAGACAACAAGAAGATATTCAAGAATTAAGTACATTTTTTAAAGAAAAATTATCTAATAATAATATTGATATATATGAAGAAATTATACAAGCATTTAAAGAACATTTTTATGGAATGTTAGTATTTAAAGGAAGTTATAAGATAAATATAACAGATAAGAAAAGAGAACTAATCATCGTCATAGACAAAGAAAATCTTGATATATTATATGATGAAGATAAAAATGCAGATGTTATAATACAAACAACATATGAATTGCTTAACAAAATTATAAATGGACACATGACTTTTCAACGTGCATTTATGACAGGAAGTTTAACAGCTAAAGGTGATTTTAAGCAGTTATATACTTTGGATCAATTATTTAGATTTAAATAAATTTATTTTGTTTAATACGTTCAAAAGGATAATAAAAATAATCAGAAAATATTGGATGTTATCTGATATAAAAAACAATTAATCAGGAGAAATATAAATATCACTAAGTATTATGATAAAGTATATAATAGATTTTACTTGCCTAATAGGATGGTATTAGTAAAACTATTATATATTTTTTTCGAAAGAAAGCCACAAGTTTCAATTAAAGTATAAATATAACGGAGTTTTTGTAGGTTGGGAGGTTGTAAAATGGTTGTAACAGTTACTTTAAACCCTGCAATAGATCGAACTATTTTTATAAATGGTTATAAACCAGGGGGAGTTCATCGAGTTAAAGAAAGCTATGAAGATGTTGGAGGGAAAGGGATAAATGTTTCTAAAGTAATTAATCTGTTAGGAGGGGATACTTTAGCAACAGGCTTTATAGGCGGAAATAGGGGAGAAAAAATAAGATGTTTTTTAAATAAAGAAAAAATAAAAGAAGATTTTATTGATTCAAAAGTAGAAACTAGAATGAATGTAAAAATCGTAGATATGGAAAATAATGCAACAACTGAGTTTAATGAAAAAGGTATGTCTATTACAAATGAGCAAACAGAATCATTAAAAAACAAAATTGAAAGCTATGCTAAAAAAGCGGAATTTATAGTGTTTGGTGGAAGTGCACCAGAAAGTTTTAGTTTATATCAATATGAAGAATTAATAAAAATTGCGTCAAGATATACAAAAATAGTTATTGATGCAGAAGGAGAATTATTAAAAAAAGGATTAAAAACTGCCCCATTTATGATAAAACCTAATATAGATGAATTAACTAATTCTTTTGGACTTGTTATTAACGGCCCCGAAGATATTATAAATGCATCTAAAAAACTAATTAAAGAATATAAAGTTAAAATTATTTTAGTATCAATGGGTAAAGAAGGAAGTATCTTAGTAACCAAAGATCAAGTTATAAAAGCGGAGCCTGTTTTGGTTGATGTTAAAAGTACAGTTAGTGCTGGGGATTCAATGGTTGCTGGTTTTTTATATAAATATGAACAGGATAAAGATCTGATTCAAGGATTACGATACGGTGCTGCTTGTGGAACAGCAGCAGTTACAACAGAAGGAACTAAACTTTTTTCAAAAGAAATATTTAAGAGCATATTAGGAAAGTTAACTATCAGAACAATATAAATTAAGAAGGTTACATTTTCAATCAAGAACATAAATATTTGTTTTTAAAAGTTTTAGCGACACATTGAAAACAATTGAAAATAGCAGATAATAATGTTATAATTTCATAAATTACTATTAATCTAGTATTTAATTTTAGCTAATAGGAGTTTTTATATGATAAAAGTAATGTCAATATTCGGAACTAGACCAGAAGCCATAAAAATGGCACCCTTAGTAAAAATGTTGGAACAAGATAATGAGATAGAGTCTGTTGTATGCGTAACAGCACAACATAGAGAAATGCTTGATATGGTACTTGAATTATTTAATATTAAGCCAGATTATGATTTGAATATAATGGCACATGGACAAACAATTATTGATATTATTTCAAAGTCATTATATGGTCTTGATGAAGTGATGAAAAAGGAAAAACCGGATATAGTATTAGTACATGGTGATACAACTACAACTTGTGCAGGCTCACAAGTAGCATTTTTAAACAAAATTAGAGTTGGACATGTTGAAGCAGGACTAAGAAGTGGCAATATATATTCGCCTTTTCCAGAAGAAATGAATCGAAAAATAACAGGAACAATCGCCAGTATGCACTTTGCACCAACTGAAGGAAATAAAGAGAATCTCTTAAAAGAAGGGATAAATAATGAACAAATTGTAATAACTGGGAACACAGTAATAGATGCACTTTATCAAGTCGTTAAAGATGATTATCAATTTGATTCAGATGAATTAAATAATATTAACTTTGATAATAATAAAGTAATTCTATTAACTTGCCATCGCAGAGAAAATTGGGGAGAACCAATGAGGGATATTTTTATAGCAGTAAAAGAAATAATCCAAATGAATCAAAAAGTAGAAGTTATATTCCCAATGCACCTTAATCCTAAAATTAGACAATTAGCTTATGAAATATTCACAGGAGAACAGAGGATTCATCTTATTGAACCATTAGAGTATGAGCCTTTTACAAACCTTATTAATAAATGTCATTTGGTTATGACAGATTCAGGAGGAATTCAAGAAGAAGCACCTTCTCTTAGAAAGCCTGTTGTAGTACTTAGAACAGAAACTGAACGCCCTGAAGCTGTTAAGGCAGGAACAGTAAAAATAATAGGGGTTAATAAAAATCATATAATTGATCAAGTTAATATGTTATTAAATAATGAAGAAGAATATCTAAAGATGAAAAACGCAGTCAATCCATATGGTGACGGCAAAGCATCTAAAAGAATCGTTGAGCATATAAAAATGAATAATTAAGTTTTTCTATTATAAAAAGTGCCTAATCATTTTAGGCACTTTTATAATAGATCTATTTTTTAATAAACATCTGTACAAATATATATCCATATCTACTATCTTTTACTATTCCAATTCCAATAGAGTCAAATTTATCACCTAATATATTTTCTCTATGTCCAGAACTATTCATAAGTGCATCATGAGCTCTTTGGACAGTGCTATTACCTGCGATGTTTTCACCTGCTGTTGAAAAAGTAACATCAAAATCTCTTAACATGTCAAATGGAGAACCATAAACAGGAGAGTTATGGCTGAAATAGTTGTTATCTACCATATCTTTTGCCTTAATACGAGCAACTCTTACAGTTTCCATATCGACTTTGTACTCTGGCAAACCATTCTTTTTACGTTCAGCATTAATAAGTTCAAACATCTCTCTTTCTTGAGCAGTAAGGTCAGAAGTGTTATCTGGTGTTTCTGGCTCAGGTGTTGGAGTAGGATCAGGTTCTTCATGGTAAGAATGAACTCTTGTCCAGGTGCTAGCGACACAACCTACTGAATTATCATCTAGATGAACTACGAACCAACTTCCAAGAGTACCAACTACATCAACTACTTCATTTTGGCTTAATGATCCAATAACTGGGAAGGCTGTACTAGGACCTGTTCTTACATTAAGTTTAAAAGCTGTTATTTGTATTTCTTTGACATTAGTCCATTTGTAAACATCTTTTGCAAATGTAACTTGAGGCATAAAAATAGTTGAGACTAACAAAGTAATAAGTAGTAATAAAGCAGTAGAACGTTTTATAAAGTTCATAGTTAAGAATCACTTCCTTAAGTTAGATTAGGTATTTATTTCTTCTAATCTAAGTATGAGCAATTATATAAAAAGTATGTATTTCAAATTAAGAAATTTAATTTTAAGATATAGGTAGTTTAACTTTAAAAACCGTTCCTTTATTCAGCTGGCTTTTAACACTTATACTGCCACCATGCTCTTTTACGATATTTTTGACAATTGATAAACCTAACCCTGTGCCTTCGGTTTTAAAAGTTTTAAAGGGTTCAAATATAGTATTAATATCATCTTCGTTAATTCCGATGCCCGTATCTTTTATTTCTATAATTACGTTATCCTCCTTGGTTTTAGCATGGACAGTGATTTTGTCTCCACTGTTGGTAGCTTCAAATGCATTTTTAATTAAGTTAGAGAATACTTGTTTTAGTTTTATGTTATCTGCATTAATAATTGGTAAATCAGACATTATTTCCAAGGAAAAATGTTTGTTTTGTTGGGTAGCACAGGAACTATAAGAAGTAATCACTTCATTTAAGACTTTTACTAAGTTAGTTTCTTGCTTTTTGATTTCTGTAGATCTACGATAATTACTCATATTGTTCAAAATATTGTTAACATAATCAATCTCATCAAAAATAGCACTCCAATATTGTGTGCTGCTCACTTCAGGAACTTTTTTTTCTACTAACTGCAACATACTTCTTATTATTGCTAAGGGATTTTTAATCTCGTGTGCAAATTTGGCATTGAAATTTGATTGTTCTTCATTGTATTTGTTATAAATATCTATAAAATGGTCATAAATATAAGAAAAGTGATTGATAAAGGCATTATTAGTTTTATCCAAAATAAATCCCTCCTTTTCATTACATTTTATCAAAAATATTAATAATTCACAATGAGTAAAAAATTACAACTAATAAACATTGACATCTAAAGAGATTGAAATTATTATTGTGGCTTATTAATAGAAAACTAACATTTAAGAATAGAGTTATATTTAGACAGTGATTAATAAGATTATAGACTTGAAAAAAAAGAAGTTTTCTTGTAGACTATTCTTATATTCAACAGATAATACTTTCGTATTATTGTGATGAAAAGCAAGGAAGGAGCAACTTTATGGTAACTACTGATTGTATTTTTTGTAATATAGTAAATGGACAAATGGAAGCTGCAACAATTTTTGAAAATAGTGAGTTTAAAGTTATATTAGATCGTTTTCCTGCTTCTAAGGGACATACTTTGATTTTGCCTAAAGAACATGTAGAAACAATATTTGATCTTGACACTGAAACAATATCTAAATTATTTGCATTGGCAGCCCATGTCGCAAAGGTATTAAAGCAAAAATATAACTGTGAAGGATTGAATCTTTTACAAAACAATGGTGCAGCTGCTGGTCAAACAGTAAATCATTTTCATCTTCATCTTATTCCAAGATTTGAAGGAGACAATGTAACTATTCATTGGAAGACTTTGGATATTACAGAAGAAGAGTTAAATGAAATAGCTGACGAAGTTGGTAAAGCAATATAAATACGGATTATTTAAAAATAGGAATATACGAACATAAAAAAACAGCTTATGATCTTAGTCAAAAAGCTGTTTTTTTATTCGTTAGGAAGGTCTTGTTTTTCAGATAATTGCACTTAAAACAAGTGCTAATTGCTCAGGCTTAATTATTCACAACCTCATTTATTAATGTTAATACACTATCAACACCATTTTTTAAGTTAGTTTGTTTCATTTTATCAATGTAGCGATGTCTATTTTCGAAAGTTTCTTTTAATCCTTGTATTAAAGTATCTTTGGATAGGTTTTCTTCTTCTATAACATAA
This sequence comes from Eubacteriales bacterium, assembly GCA_046546235.1. Classification (GTDB taxonomy): domain Bacteria; phylum Bacillota; class Clostridia; order Lachnospirales; family DSM-24629; genus JBKGYG01. The sequence goes on from JBKGYG010000047.1 coordinate 12,578, forward strand.
CTAAACTTCTGTTCTTCAAAAGATTTTGCATTTAATATTTGATCTCCTCGACTTGCAGAGGAGGATAAAGGAACTAAGATATTAGGTTTTTTAAGTTCAAGTAATTCAAATATAGTATTTGCTCCTGCTCTTGATAGTACGATATCGGCAGCAGCGAATAAATCAGGTAAATTTTTACTTACATATTCATATTGTTTATAGCCTTGTGTTTTATTCAAATTATTATCAATATTACCTTTACCACAAATATGAATTATTTGAAACATATTTAATAAGTAGTTAATGTTTTTTCTAATAATAGTGTTAATTTTTGTAGAACCTAAGGAACCTCCTATTATTAGAAGAATAGGTTTTTTATTATTGAAGTTACAGGTTTTTAATCCTTTAGTATATTTTCCAGTAAATAATTCTGATCTAATAGGTGTGCCTGTTAATACAGACTTTCTCTTAGGCAAATGATTTAATGTTTCAGGAAAAGTTGCGCAAACCTTTGTAGTGAAAGGCATGCTAATTTTATTAGCTAGACCAGGGCTTATATCTGACTCATGAATAATAGAAGGAATCTTTTTTCTTTTTGCAGCTAAGATGACAGGAACAGTAACAAACCCACCTTTGGAAAATACAATAGATGGATTAATGTGGTTTATTAGCTTTACAGCATCAAAATAGCCTTTGACAACTCTAAAAGGGTCTGTAAAATTTTTTAAATCAAAATATCTTCTTAGTTTTCCAGAAGAGATACCATAAAAAGTGATGCCCATGTCTTTAATAAGTTGTTTTTCAATTCCATTATAGGAACCAATGTAAAAAATATCCCAGCCCTCTTTTTGTAATTTAGGTATTAAGGCAATGTTTGGAGTTACATGACCAGCTGTTCCACCACCGGTTAAGACAATCTTTCTATTTTTTGTACCCTTCATAATTGATTCTCCTCTCATTTAAATTCTTTCTTGTTCCTTGGGTCTCGACTGTATATTAAGGGATGATAAAAGGTTAAAGATATTTATGTATTCCGTCAGATAAAATTACTCTAGTTATTAAGCAAGTATAAAAATTAGGTAAAAATTTATAAATAAGCCTTGCGTTTTTATATCTTTATTATACAATAGAATATGGCACCTAGAAAGGAAAAATATGTATTTTATAATATTATATAATAATGGTATTTGTATTATTAGTAAGTATTATTAGTAAGAAGTTGAAATAAAGTAAAACTAAGGAAGGTGAAA
>JBKGYG010000048.1:0-13667 GCA_046546235.1 Eubacteriales bacterium
TTAAAGGGCTAATGCATCGAAAAGATATAAATGAGATAGTTATCGCAACGGATGCCGGAAGAGAAGGAGAATTAGTAGGTAGGTGGATTATTGACAAGTCACATATTAGTAAACCTATAAAACGTCTTTGGATATCTTCAGTTACTGATAAAGCCATTCGACAAGGATTTGATAATATAGGAAATGGTGAAGCGTATGAAAACCTCTATAAATCAGCTGTTGCAAGGTCAGAGGCAGATTGGGTCGTAGGCATAAATGCAACTCGTGCTTTGACTTGCAAGTATAATGCACAGTTATCTTGTGGTAGAGTTCAAACCCCAACACTATCTATGATTGCTAAGAAGGAAGAAGATATTAAAAATTTCAAGCCAAAGACATATTATGAAATACAAGGAATGTCAAAGGGATTAAGATTTATATGGCAAGATAGTAAATCAAAAAACACTAGAATATTTAATAAAAAAGAGGCAGATCAAATTTTAGATAAGTTAAAAGGTAAAAAGGGTGAAGTTATAAGTGTTGATAAGAAGGATATAAAGGTCTTTTCGCCAAAATTATATGATTTAACAGAGCTGCAAAGAGAAGCTAATAAACGCTTTGATTTCTCAGCAAAAGAAACTTTATCCATAATGCAAACATTATATGAAAGGCATAAGATTTTAACTTACCCAAGAACGGACTCTAGATACATATCAACAGATATTGTGGATACTTTAAAAGAAAGACTTAAGGCATGTGGAGTAGGAACTTTTGCCAAACTTACAGCAAAGTTAATCAGAGGTAATATAAAAGCTAATAAAAATTATGTTAACAATAGTAAAGTATCTGACCATCATGCTATTATTCCCACAGAAGAATCAGTAATACTAAACCAGTTATCCAATTCCGAAAGAAAAATATATGATCTAGTTGTTAAGCGTTTTATAGCTGTATTATCCCCACCTTTTGAATATCAAGAAACAGTAATTACAGTAAAAGTAGATCAAGAAACATTTGTTACCAAAGGGAAAAAAGTAATATCATTGGGTTGGAAAGCGGTTTATGAAGATAATGATAATAAAGATGAGTATAATATGATTACAGATATAAAAAAAGGTGAGTTTTTAAAAATAGATAATTTATGTCAAATAACAAGTGAAACAAAACCACCTGCACCATTTAATGAAGGTACTTTGCTATCAGCAATGGAAAATCCGACAAAATATTTAGAAACAAATGATAAAAAAATCGTAAAAACTTTAGATGAAGCTGGTGGAATTGGGACAGTAGCTACTCGTGCAGATATTATTGAAAAGCTATTTAACACATTTCTCATAGAGAAAAAAGATAAAGATATATTTATAACATCAAAGGGAAAACAGCTTCTTGAATTAGTTCCTGAAGAGATGAAATCCCCAGAATTAACAGCAGAGTGGGAACTGAAATTAAGTAAAATAGCAAAAGGGGAACTTAATAAAGAGCAGTTTATAACTCAAATGAAATCATATGCTAAAGATATTGTAAATGAAATAAAAAATAGTGAAGAAAAGTTTAAACACGACAACTTAACAGGTAATAAATGCCCAGAATGTGGGAAGTTTATGTTAGAGGTTAATGGGAAAAGAGGTAAGTTACTTGTTTGCCAAGATAGAGAATGTGGTTATAGAAAAAATATTGCTAAGAAAACAAAAGCAAGATGTCCAAATTGTAAGAGAGTTGGAATGGAACTTAGAGGAAGTGGAGATGGACAAATATTTGTATGTAAATGTGGGTACAGAGAAAAACTATCCTCATTTGAAAAAAGGAAAGATAAAGATAAAGCTAAGGCTTCAAAAAGAGATACTATCCAATATATGAAGAAACAAAGAAAAGAAGAAAAGGCACCTGTAAATACACCTTTTGCAGAAGCATTAGCAAAATTAAAAGTAGATAAGTAATCTTACCGAGTAAAACATGTACCAATTGTTTACAGTATGAGTCAAAGCATTTTGCTTTGGCTTTTTACTTACCATAAATTATATATAGATAGAAAGTCCTAATTGCGTTACAATACAATAGTTGACTTATGTAAACCGGATATGACTACTGGAGGTGTATTAGATGAAGAAAAAATATTTGATAATTGGAGTGTTATTATTAATAATTAGTGTAGTTGTTAGAAGCTATGTTTTAAGTGATGAGAATAAAGAAATGTCTTATAATAAATTTATTGAACAAGTTGAACAAAACAATGTAAATAAAGTTATATTTCAAGAAGATGAAAATTATTTTATTGCAAATTTGAATAATGATGTAGTTGAATATAAAGTGCCTGATCCAATGAAGGAAGACTTTAGGGAGTTTTTATTACTTGAAGATATATTAGTAGAATATGGTGAAGAGAGTGGGATTATTAAGTTTTTACAAGTTGCATTATTTTTAATAATTGCAGGAGGCATTTTTTGGTATGTTCGTAAAGGTGGAGATGGGAAAAACTTAATTAAAAATGCTAATAATAAAATTGACAAAAGAACAGCCATGAATCTTGAACAAGTAGCTGGTAATGTAGAAGCTAAGGCAATGGTAAAGGATGTTATTAATTTTATTAAAAATCCTGACAAATACGCTAATGTTGGGGCTAAAATGCCAAGAGGTGTTTTGTTTTATGGTCCACCTGGAACAGGTAAGACACTTATGGCTAAAGCAATAGCAGGAGAAGCGGATGTTCCATTTTATGCTATGAGTGGTTCGGATTTTGTGCAAATGTATGTAGGGGTAGGAGCTAGTCGAATAAGAAATCTTTTTAAAAAAGCTAAAAAAGGTGAAAAAGCAGTTATTTTTATTGATGAAATTGATGCAATTGGTAAACAAAGGGGTAGAAGTGTTTCAGCAAGTAATGATGAGAGAGATCAAACTTTAAATGCATTATTAACAGAAATGTCTGGGTTTAATGATAGTAATGGTATTGTAGTAATCGGAGCAACAAATAGATTAGATACACTAGATGAAGCTTTGCTTCGTCCAGGACGTTTTGATAGACAAATAGAAATAGGTTTACCAGATGTTAATTCTAGAAAGAAGATTTTAGGACTACATGCAAAATCAAAACCATTATCAGATGATGTTGATATGGATAAACTATCAAAGTCAACTGTATATTTTAGTGGAGCAATGCTTGAGAATCTTCTTAATGAAGCTGCTATATTTGCTGCTAATGAGCAAAGACCAATAATTAGCCAAAGTCATATTGATAAAGCTTTTTATACAGTTATAGCAGGTGCTCAAAAACAAGATACTAGTTACTTGACAGATAAAGATAGAAAAATCACAGCATTTCATGAGGCGGGTCATGCATTAGTTACTAAGTTGCTATTACCTGAGAATTATATATCCAAAGTTACTATTATGCCTAGTGTTCGTGGTGCTGGTGGATTTAGTCTAAGTATTCCAAAAGATACAATGTATCAAACACAGAAACAAATTAAGTCAAATATTCAAGTTTTATTAGCTGGTAGGATAGCAGAAGAGTTAGTTTTTGGTGAAGAAGAAGTTACTACTGGAGCAAGTAATGATATTGGTAAGGCGTCAAACTTGATGGTTGATTATATAAATAAATTTGGTATGGATAAAGATTTTGGGCTGTTTAATGTCCAAGCTATTGAAGGGTATCAAGATAGTCAACTTATTAATAAATGTAGAAATCAGATGAATGAGATTTATGAAGAAACTAAGGAGTTACTAATAGAAAATCTTGAACTGTTAAAAAAAGTAGCATATGAATTATTAGAAGAAGAATCCATTAATGGAGAAGATATAGAACGAATATGTGTATAGATTAAAACCTATAATATTATAAGATTATAAGATAATAAAATGATGATATAATTGTAGGGGCGCTTTGGTAAACGCCTCTACTTTTGAATGTTTTTTAATCAAATCACCTAAAATTAGTTAAACTTGAAAAAATAGGGCTATAATGCTATACTTACTCTACAATATAAGATTAAAATATTATAATATTGAGGTAATAAATATGTTGAAAGATAAAAATGTAGTGATTGGGGTTTCAGGTGGAATAGCCGTTTACAAGATATGTGATTTAGTTAGTAGGCTTAAGAAAATGAAAGCAAATGTTTATGTTATTATGACAAAGGCTGCTACTGAGTTCGTATCTCCGTTGACATTTCAATCATTAAGTCAAAATTATGTTGTTGTAGATATGTTTAAAGAGCCAAAGACTTGGGATATAGAGCATATATCTTTAGCTAAAAGGGCAGACTTATTTGTAATAGCACCAGCAACAGCTAACATTATTGGTAAGATTGCTAACGGAATAGCAGATGATATGCTTACAACAACTGTTATGGCAACGAAAGCTCCTGTCGTTATTGCGCCTGCAATGAACACCAATATGTATAATAATACTATAGTTCAAAAAAATCTGAAAGAATTAAAAGAACTAGGTTATGGAATTATTGACCCAGACCAAGGCAGGTTGGCTTGTGGAGATATTGGAGTTGGAAAGTTAGCAAATAATGATATGATAATAGAGTTAATACTTAAGAAAATTGAACTTAAAAATGATTATAAAGGTAAGAATTTATTAGTAACAGCAGGACCGACTAGAGAATGGATTGATCCAGTTCGTTACCTTTCTAATCCATCAAGTGGTAAAATGGGATATTCAATTGCTAAGGCAGCTATTCAAAGAGGTGCTAATGTTACATTAATATCAGGGCCGGTGAATCTTGAAAAGCCAAAAGGCTTAACAAAATTTGTAAATATTGAAACTGCTCTTGAGATGTATGATGCTGTAATGAAATATTATGAAAAGCAGGATATAATTATTAAAACAGCGGCTGTTTCAGACTATAAACCAAAAGAAAAACATATAGATAAAGTAAAAAAAGATAAAATGAGTCTCAAATTGGAGTTAGAATCTAATCCAGATATTTTATATGAGATAGGAAAAATAAAGAAAAATCAAATATTGGTTGGATTTGCTGCTGAAACATCTAATGTTATTGAAGAAGCTAAAAAGAAAATCGCAAAAAAGAACTTAGATTATATAGTGGTAAATGATGTAACACTTAATGGAGCAGGGTTTAATTCAGATACCAATATTGTTAAAATTATTGATAGAAACAATAATGTTAAAGATTACCCACAATTGTCAAAATCAAATTTGGCACATTTTATATTAAATGCTATAATAGAAAAATAAGTCTAATATTATAATGGTATTCTATATTTAGAAACTATATAAAAATTTAGGCTTAATAAATGAATAATTGAAAAGATATGATATATCCTTAACTACTTTGATCATAATTGACAGAGATGGACTTAAGGAAAAGGTCATTTTAGTAAATATGCCTTTTTGACTTGTGTCCGAAAGGGTTTTTTAATGTTATAGGTATCATAGGAGACCTAAAGTCTTCTTAAGGAGATGATGTTAATGAGTAAAAGAATTACAACTGCTAGTTTTCGTAAGATGAAAAAAAGCAAAGAAAAGATAACAATATTGACAGCATATGATTATCCAACGGCTTCAATTGTTGATGATAATGGTATAGATGCAATTCTCGTAGGAGATTCACTAGGTATGGTAGTATTAGGTTATGAAGACACAACTCAAGTTACTATGGAGGATATGATTCATCATATAAAAGCTGTTAGTAGAGGAACTAAAAAATCTATGGTTATTGGCGATATGCCTTTTTTGTCCTATCATATAAGTGTAAATGAGAGTGTGAAAAATGCGGGTAGAATTATACAAGAAGGTAAAGCTCAAGCGGTAAAATTAGAAGGTGGAAAAGAAATAGCAAAGGATGTTAGTGCTATTACTAAAGCTGGAATACCTGTTATGGGGCATCTAGGGTTAACGCCTCAATCTATACATCAGATGGGTGGATATTTTATACAAGGTAAGGATGAAAAACAAATTAATAAATTATTAGAAGATGCAAAAGCTTTAGAAGATGCAGGAGTTTTTTCAATAGTTTTAGAATGTGTTACAGAAGAAGTGGCTTCATATATGACAGAACAATTATCTATTCCTACTATTGGTATTGGTTCAGGAAGAGATTGTGATGGACAAGTGCTTGTAATACATGATATTCTCGGGCTGTATGATGGAAATAGTCCAAGCTTCTCAAAATGCTATTCTAACATGCACGAACAAATAGGTGCTTCTGTTAGCCAATATATAGATGAAGTGAAGAATGGAAAATTTCCAGAGCAACAACACGTTTTCCATACGAAAAATGATATAATTGGTCATATATATAGCAAAGGAGAAAATTAGATGAAAGTTATTAAAACAATAGATGAATTAAGAGATACTATTAAACCTCTAAAATTACAAGGAAAAGATATAGGATTTGTACCAACAATGGGATATCTTCATAAGGGACATTGTTCTTTAATTGAAAAAGCTACAGAAGAAAATGATGTTATTGTAGTAAGTATATTTGTTAATCCAACACAGTTTGGTCCTAATGAGGATTTTGATAAATATCCAAGAGATTTGGAACGAGATTTAGAAATGGCAAAAAGTTCAGGAGCTACTATTATTTTTGTTCCGGATGTTCAAGAAATATATCTTCAAAATAATAAGACCTATGTAGAGGTAAAAGATATTACAGAAAAACTATGTGGCTTAAAAAGACCTGGTCATTTTCGAGGGGTTACAACTGTTGTAACTAAATTATTTAATATTGTAACACCAGATAAAGCTTATTTTGGGCAGAAAGATGCTCAACAAGCTATAGTTATTAAAAAAATGGTTAAAGACCTTAATATAAATATAGATATAGTAGTATGTCCAATTATTCGAGAAAAAGATGGATTAGCTATGAGCTCAAGAAATGTTTACTTAAATACTGAAGAAAGAAAACAAGCAACTATTTTATATAAAAGTCTAATGGAAGCAAAAGAAAAAATTATAAATGGTGAAAGGGATGTTAAAAAATTAAGTGAATATATAAAGAATAGGATTAATTCAGAACCACTTGCAAATATAGAATATGTAGAAATAGTAGATTCAGAGACGCTTGCAAATGTTTTTAATATTACTAATGAAATATTAATAGCCTTGGCAGTAAGATTTGGCAAGACTCGATTAATTGATAATTTGATTATGGAGGTGTGAATATGTTTATTGAAATGATGGTAGGCAAGATCCATAGAGCAACTGTAACAGACGCTAATTTAAATTATATAGGAAGTATTACAATAGATGAAACTTTGTTAAAAGAAACAGGTATCCTTCCTAATCAAAAGGTGCAAATTGTAAATAATAATAATGGTGCTAGATTTGAAACTTATGTTATAGCTGGTGAATCTAATAGTGGTGTTATTTGTTTGAACGGAGCAGCGGCAAGATTAGCTCAGCCTGGAGATTTAGTAATTATTATTGGATATGGATTGATGGATCAAAAAGAAGCTATTAATCATACACCTAACGTAGTTGTAGTAGATGATAATAATAAAATCAAGAGATGATACTCTAATATTAAATCTAATCAAATATTTAAAACATCTTTTTATTATATATAAATTGGCTTTGTTTACAGTCTGAAAGGCAGATAAATAAATATCTGCCTTTTTTATGCTTTATTAAATCTTGATTTATTTAATAATTGTCTAGTAATATGAATCAATAATGCTAATACATAAGCATCAAAGAATATCTCAACTATCTTTCCTAGTAGTCTTGGTATCAAAAATAGTATAAATGATTTATTTGATAAAGTAGAAACAGTTGATATAAGTATTTGGGTGTTGATTGTTGTAAAAAGTATTCCTGAAATAGCAAGAGCTATAAATAGTTTGAAAAAGTATTCGTTAATAGCTTTATGAGTAACTTTATCTAATATCCATTTATTTATTATATATAGTATTAAACCGATAACCGAACAAATGATGCAATAAATTGTAAAGTATAGTTGCTGGTCATTGGCAAAGTTTAAAATAAATTCCGCCCAAGACGAAGTTTTAAAATACGTAACATAAATGGTATTTATAATGCCAAAAACACCTATTAATATTGTTGCTATTAAATAAATTCGTTCCAAGACCTTATTAGAAACATGTTTAAATTTTTGCCATAATAGGGCAAATAGTAGAACATTAAAAAAGGCAGAAATTGTTAAATGAGGTATATAAAACACAAAAGTTTTGTTTGCTAAAAAATATCCTATTACATCAATTAAAGCTCCACTAATACCTCCTATAATTGGGCCAAAAAAGATAGCAGGTAGTTTTTCAAAGGGGCCAAAGAAGTCAAATCTTAAAATAGGAACTCCACCAATAGGTATGTAAAAAGTTGCAAATTTTAGCATTACAGAGATGGCAATCATTAAGCCAGTAAATACAAGTGAAAAAGTTGTTAAATTATTTTTTTTCATTAAAAATCCTCCTTTCATTTTTAACTGTTATACAAAAAGAAAGAAGGTAGTTTATACATATATGTATAATACATTATTCCTTTAAATATAACAGCGGACGCAATATTACACCGCAAACAAAGTTTTTCGTTTAGAGGCGACATCCCATCCTCTAACACTTAACGCGTAATATTTACTCTGTTACAATTACACAGTATACAAACTAATTATCATTTTGTAAAGTATTTTGTCAAAAAATATTCACTATATAAGAATTGGTTATAAATGACTAACGAAATAAAAAAATTATTTTTAAGCTATTAAACTTATGTTATAGTAAGGTAAGATAGATAAGGAAGAGGTTCCTAATGATTTTTTATTAATTTGGATTGTACAAGTTTAATTAACTAAGAGTATTCAATCAGTTGGGACAAATCTGCGAACGTGGCGAAGCCACTTTTGTCCTTTAGAAAGGATCAAATAAATGGATTATAAGACTTCTATAAAATACCTTGATGCAGTTGCAAAGACAGGATCAAGACCAGGTTTAGATAGCATAAATAGACTTTTAGAAGAATTGCAATACCCACAAGATGATTTGCAAGTTATTCATATAGCAGGAACTAATGGCAAAGGTTCAACTTGTGCCATGTTAAATAGTATATTAGTATCTAGTGGTTACAAAGTTGGATTGTTTATGTCGCCTTATATTTTTAGATATAATGAAACAATAAAAGTTAACAATAATGTTATTGATGATAAGGTTTTTTCTGGTTATGTGTCTTTAATAAAGGAAAAATGTGATAAAATAGTTAATAAAGGATATGATCATCCTACAATATTTGAGATAATAACAGCTATAGCATTAAATTATTTTTCAAAGGAAAATGTAGATTATGTTATATTGGAAGTAGGTTTAGGTGGTAAATATGACGCTACAAATGTAATTAAACAACCTTTGCTTTCGATTATTACTTCCATTGGATTAGATCATACTGAGTTTTTAGGAAATACATATAAGGAAATAGCAACACACAAAGGTGGAATTATAAAGAAGAATAGACCTGTTGTAATATCAAAAAATAATGAAGAAGTAATAGATACATTAATAAAAATATCTGCTGAAAAAAAAGCTCCTCTTTATATGGTTGATAAAGAAAAGATAGAAGTTGTTACGGAAAATGATACAATAAAAGAAACAAAAATCAGTGTATTAGCTGATAGTTTCACATATAAATCTTTATTTTTTTCAATGAAAGGGGAACATCAACTAGACAATTTAAAAACTGTTTTATTAGCAGTAAACGTTCTTAAGAACTTTATGAAGATATCTGAAGTAGCAGTTAGGGAAGGTTTATTAAATTCCTTTGTGCCTTGTAGAGCAGAAATTATTAATAAAGGAACCCCTTTTTTATTAGATGGTGCACATAACAAAGAAGCAATTAAAAAGTTTTGTGATATTTTATTAAGTTATTTTAAAGATAATAAAAAGATATTAGTTTTTGGGGTGCTAAAAGACAAACCATATATAGATATGTTTAATATTATAAAGAACTATGTTGATGAGATTATCATTACTGAACCTATTAGTGAACGTTCTCTTAAATGTAATGATTGGAAGAAAGAAAAAATAAATTTAGAAAAAATTACTTATATTAATAATTATAAAAAAGCTATAAACCGTGCTATCCTAAAAGCTGATAAGAATACTATTATTGCTTGTGTTGGATCCTTTTATTTAGTTTATCCAGTTAGGGAATATATTAGCCATATATAGAAAGTTAATGCTTGTTAAAATAATAAAACTTTTATAGAAAAGGACATAATAATGGAGGGAATTATGAATTGCAGGTTTTTAAAGTTTTTAGATTTGTTTTCTGATTTAGAGGAAAGTAAGTTGTTATTAGAAGGTAAATGGGGATTGGAAAAAGAATCTATCAGGATTACTAAAAAGGGTGATATTGCATTAACAAGACATCCTTCTGATTTTGGTGATAAGTTAAATAACCCTTTTGTTACTACTGATTTTTCAGAAAGTCAATTAGAATTGGTTACACCACCATTTAATTCTGTAGAAAAAACATACAATCATCTCAAGAAAACTCAAACTAAAGTGGAAAAAGTAATAGGAGAAGAATTGTTATGGCCTCTTAGTATGCCACCAAGACTTCCAGAAGAAGATAAGATTCCTATTGCAAAGTTCAATGATAGTAAAGAAGGTAAAATTAATGAATTATATAGAAAAGGCTTAGCATTTCGATATGGCAAAAAAATGCAAATGATTTCAGGGTTGCATTATAATTTTTCTTTAAGTGATAATATGATTAATTTTTTATATGAGAAGATTAATGATGGAAAAGAAAAAAAGAATTTTATTAATGAAGTTTATTTTTCCATAATCAAAAATTATATGAGATATCAATGGTTGTTAATATACCTTTTTGGAGCATCACCAGTTGCTCATTCTAGTTATGATTCAGTTATTAATAGCCAATTTAATAAAATTGTTAAATATTGCCCGAAGTGTTGTAATGTGGTCGAAAAGTATAAATATTACGCAACATCTTTAAGAGTAAGTCGTTTTGGATATTATAACGAAATAAATAATGAGTATAAAATATTATTTAATAGTTTAGATGAATATATTTTCAAGATACGAAAACTATTATCAATTAAAAGCAAGAAATATATGAAGTTAGGAAGAAGTTATAATAAACCAGTGCAATTAAATGATAATATTCTTCAAAAAGAAAGTGAATATTATTCATCAATAAGGCCTAAGCAGATTGCTAAAAACAATGAAACACAATTAGATGCTTTAGAAAAGAGGGGAGTTAAATATTTAGAGGCAAGGATTTTTGACTTAAATCCCTTTGAGAAAGTAGGTATTAGTATTGAACAATTATATTTTATACAGGTATTTATGTTATTCTGTTTATTTGAGGATAGTGAACAAATAACAAAATCTGAAATGAGTATAATTAATAATAATCATAATCTTGTTTCCTTATGTGGAAGAAAACCAAATGTAAGTATTTATAAGTATGATAATCAAAAATATTTATTAAGTGATTGGTCAAAAGAGGTATTTGAAAAGCTTAGATTAATCGCTTCCATAATGGATCAAAATAATTTGTCTCAAAAATATAAGAAAAGTGTTGAAAAGGAATTTGAAAAAATATTAAATCCGAAGTTGTTGCCATCATCTATTATTTTTAATAAAATTGAAGATAATAATGAAAGTTATTTGGATTTCGGTATAAAAAGGTGTAAATTAAACAGTATTCTATAATTATGGATTTGTTTATGTAATACAAGATAGGAGAGATATAATAGTAATGATATTAGAAGGTTATAAGAGTTTAGAATTATCAACCCAGATACTTATTAAAGAAGCTTTTTCAAGAAGATTCAAGGTAGAGGTTCTTGATTGGCAAGATAATTTTATCAGAATACAAAAAGGAAACAAAATTGAATATATAAAGCAAGCTACAAGAACTTCAGCAGATAGTTATATTGCACCATTGATTATGGAGAATAAAGAAGTTACAAAGAAAGTCTTAGATGAAAATGGAATAAATGTTCCTAAAGGATTTACTATTCAAAGTGAAGAAGAGGCTGAAGATAAATTTGATAAAGTGTCAGGTAAAGATATCGTAATTAAACCTAAATCAACTAATTATGGTAAAGGGGTAGTTATGTTAATAAATGCTACAAGACAAGAGTATGTTAATGCTGTAAAATATGCTTTGCAATATGATAAATATGTATTAGTTGAAGAATTTATTAAAGGTAAGGAATATAGATTTTTAGTTATTGGGGATGAAGTTGTTGCAATACTTCATAGAGTTCCTGCTAATGTAAAAGGGGATGGAGTTCATAGTATTAAAGAATTAGTAGAGGAGAAAAATAAAAATCCTCTACGAGGTAAAGGATATAAAAAACCTTTAGAGCAGATAACTCTAGGGGATGTTGAAAAAGATTATCTAAGGATGCAGGAGAAAAGTTTTGATTATATTCCTAAGAAAGAAGAAGTCGTTTATCTTAGAGAAAACTCAAATATTAGCACTGGTGGAGATAGTATTGATTTTACTGATGATATTATAGATGAATATAAAAAAATAGCTGTAGATTCAGCAAAAGTAGTTGGAGCAAAAATATGTGGAGCAGATATTATTATACAGGATATAAAAGCAATACCTAATGATAATAATTACAGTATTATAGAATTGAATTTTAATCCAGCTATACACATTCATGATTTTCCTTATAAAGGTAAGAATAGAGAAGTTGAGAAAAAGATATTAGATCTGCTAGGGTTTGAGTAGCTTTTCGTATGGGCGTATCACGATGCGCCCATTTTTAATTGGTTAGGTATTTTTATTAGGATTACTTGAAATTAAATGGAGTTTTCATTAAAATTCAAGTTAATGGGTTTTCTTACAAAAAGCACTACAACTTAGGAAAAGAGTTGGAGTGTTTTTTTGTAATGCAAATTTATAATAAAAGTTTTATTAATATATTTAAAATTATTTGTTTTTTTATTATAATGGTTTTAGTGGCAAAAAATAGTCGAGAGGAAAGGTAGTTATGAAAGAAAAATATTTTAAAAAGGTTAAAAAAATAGGATTAAGATTAATTCCTTATATTATAGGTGTTATTTTAGGTTTGTTTGTTATACAGTTTGATTTTCTAGAGAGTATTACATCAGATTTTAGTTTTTACAAAGTAGTATTATTGATTCTCTCCATTTTTGGGATGTTTTATTTACATATTATTATGCATGAATTTGGACATTTTTTAGGAGGGTTAATCTCTAAGTTTGATTTTTATGCTTTTAGAATAGGACCTTTAGTATTTGAAAAGGAAAACAATAAAGTTATATTTAAGATTCAAAATAATATAGCGTATAGTGGGTGTATTATGTTACCTAAGAATAGTGAAAACTTTGAACGAAAATTATTGGTTTATTACATAGGTGGAATTGCGATTAATTTTATACTGTCGCTTTTGTTTTTAATTGGGTACATTAGTTTAGGGAGTCCTAGTTTTTCAAAGACGTTTTTTGTTATAGGTGCAATTATTGGTTTTGCCTTTATTTTAATTAATTCTGTACCATTTAAAAGTCAAGGGATTAAGAATGATGGAGCTAATATACTTAGCCTTATTCGCAAGTCGCCAAAAGATTTAGCTGAGATTATGGTTGTTTATATATCTATGCAAGTAACTACTGGTGTTGAACCTAAAGATTTAGACCCCGTATTCTTGAGAAGAAATAAAAATCTTCCTAAAGATGAGATGCTTGGTATAGGTTTAAAT
>JBKGYG010000049.1:0-13524 GCA_046546235.1 Eubacteriales bacterium
ATAGCAAAGCCACTTTTATTCTTCAATTATTAAATGTAAAACAGTTAATTTAAAAACGTTCTGGCAGGAAATGGCCTTCCAGTTATATATAGATAAAATAATGGTAGATAGTTTAACTAAATAATTAATTTCATTACTATCTATCATCTAGCAAAATGTTTTGTAAACAATAATACCGATTGAAAGGATGTGCTAGTAATGAAGAAAAAAGTTTTAGTAGTTGATGATGCTTCTTTTATAAGGAAATCTTTAACGTTAATGTTAGAAAAAAATGGATATGAAGTAGTAGGGGAAGCGGGAGATGGTGTTGAGGCTATAATAAAGTATAAACAATTATTGCCAGATATAGTTACTATGGATATTACAATGCCTAGAATGACAGGGATTCAAGCATTGGAAGGGATTATAAAAATTGATCCTAAGGCAACTATAATTATGGTTTCGGCTTTGGGACAAGAATCATTTGTAAGAGAAGCAGTAACTATTGGGGCAAAAGGTTTTATAGTTAAGCCATTTAAAGAAGAACAAGTTATAAAAGCACTAAAAAATCTCTAAGTAGAAAATAGAGGGGTTGTTATAATGCCAAAACAAAAAGATAGAGAGCCAATGGTTGAATTGTTTATATATGAAACAAATCAACTTATCGATCAATTAGAACAAGTGATTTTAGATAGTGAAAAAAGTGAAGATTTATCTACCTCTATTGATGAAATATTTCGAGTTATGCATACAATTAAAGGTTCAGCAGGTATGATGATGTTAGATAGTATTTCTACGCTTGCTCATTCTATAGAAGATGTATTCTTTTCTATAAGAGAAGGAAAAACTATTGATAAAAATAAATTACCTGGTTTGTTTGATATTGTTTTAGAATGTTTGGACTTTTTTAAATTAGAGATAGATAAGTTGGATCAGAATAAAGAAGTAAATGGGAATCCCCAAAATCTAATAGATTCTATTAATGATTTTATCGAAGATTTAGATGGAATTGAAATAAAAGATAAAAAAAGTATAGAAACTGATAAAAAAGACAAAAAGTTTTATATCCCTGCTGCAAATAATACAAAAAGAGGCACAAAACACTATCAAGTTACTATTTTCTTTGATTATGATTGTGGGATGGAGAATATACGAGCCTTTACAGTTATACACCAATTAAAAGATCTAGTAACAATAATTAGTCATAACCCACAAGATATAATTAATGATGATTCAAGTAGTAATATAATTAAAGAAGAAGGATTAATAATTGTATTTGAATCTAATAAAGATAAAGAAGAACTAAACAACTTTTTTTCTAAAGTTCAATTTTTAAGAGAATATGAATTTATTATTTTAGAAGAAGAGAAAGAAATTAAGTCAAATATTTTAAGAGATAAAAATGGAATCAATAAGCATGAAGAAAAGTATAAGCAAGTACCAATTAGTAATAAAACTCAACAAATGATTAGTGTAAATGTAAAAAAGTTAGATCAGTTAATGGATTTGGTTGGTGAGTTAGTTATATCTGAAGCAATGGTTACACAACACCCTGAACTTAAAGACATTGAATTAGATGACTATTATAAAGCAGCAAGACATTTAAATAAAATATCAAATGAACTCCAAGATATAGTGATGTCTATTAGAATGGTTCCTTTATCTATGACTTTTAGTAAAATGAACCGAATTGTAAGGGATATGTGTAAGAAATTAGATAAGAAAATAGATTTGAATATTATAGGAGAAGAAACAGAAGTTGATAAAAATATTATTGAACATATTGGAGATCCATTAATGCATCTTATTAGAAACGCTATTGATCACGGAATTGAGTCAAAAGAAGATAGAAAGAGAGTTTCTAAAAATGAAATTGGAAATATAACTTTGGAAGCTAAAAATGAAGGAGGATACGTTTGGATTATAGTAAAAGATGATGGAAAAGGTTTGGATAAAGAAAAAATTCTTAAAAAGGCAAAAGAAAATAATTTAATATACAAACCAGAAAGTGAGTTAACAGATAGAAATATTTATTCTTTTATATTTTCTCCTGGATTTTCGACTAAAAAACAAATTACTGAGTTTTCAGGTCGTGGAGTTGGAATGGATGTTGTAGCAAAAAATATTGAAAGTGTTGGAGGGACAGTTTTTGTAGATAGTGAGTTAGGCAAAGGAACAACAGTATTTATTAAAATACCCCTAACATTAGCTATTATTGATGGAATGAATGTAACAGTAGGAAATTCTTTATTTACAATACCAATTACATCAATAAAAGAGTCTTTTAAGATTAATAAACAAGATATAGTTTTTAGTGATAATGATGAAGAAATGATAAAGATAAGAGGTGGTTTTTATAGTGTGCTAAGATTACATAAGTTATATGGCATAAAACCAAAAAACGATAACCTTGAAGACGGAATAATAATAATGGTAGAGAGTGAAGAACAATTAATCTGTTTATTCGTCGATAAGTTAATTGGTGAACAGCAAGTTGTTGTGAAAGCTTTACCAAATTATTTAAAAAAAGTTAAAGGGTTAGCTGGATGTACGCTCCTAGGGAATGGAGATATAAGCTTGATTTTGGATATTCCTACTTTGGTTAACACATTTTGAAAGGAGGCTTAATATGTCTGAGATAGTAGAAGAAAACTATGAATTAGAAGAAGATACACAAAAGGATAAATACTTAACTTTTGATATTGGAAATGAACAATATGGTATTAATATTAAATACGTAATAGAAATAATTGGAATTCAAGATATAACAGAAATGCCAGAACAACCCATATATGTAAAGGGAATTATTAATTTAAGAGGTAAGATTATTCCAGTTATTGATGTTAGGTTAAGATTCAAAAAGGAGTTTAGGCCTTATAATGATAGGACATGTATAATTGTTGTTGATATAGTAGGTATGTCCATTGGATTAATTGTAGATAGTGTTGAAGAAGTTGTGGATATACAAGAGCAAGACATTGTAAATCCGCCTAAAATGAATGAAAATGAAAAAAACAAATATTTAAAAGGAATTGGGAAGATTGGAGATAAGGTTAAATTACTCCTTGATTGCGAAAAATTATTAAATGATAAAGATAAAGATGCTATAAATGATGCAATATAGAGGCTTTTAATTAAAAATTTGGAGGGATAATATGAAATGGTTTTTAAATATGAATATAAGTAAAAAATTATTGACTGGTTTTATTATAGTAGCTATTATTGCAAGTATAATGGGAGTATTGGGATATTATGGTATTAATAGGATACATGATGATGAAGAAGAAATAGTACTTGTAAGGCTTCCCAGTATCCAAAGCTTATTAGAGATCTTAGAGTCACAAAAGTCTGTTAATCTAGGCGAGAGAGCTTTGCTTATAAATGACAAAGCAGAAGATATGAGTTTTAGAGAAGAGCAATATCAGTACATTGAAGAATCATTTAATAGAGCTGAGGCAGCTTGGGAAGTATATGCTCCCTTAGAACAGACAAATGAAGAAACAATTGTATGGGAAGAATTTCAGGCTGATTGGCAAGATTGGAAAACAAAACATGAAGCAGTAATTAAATTAAGTAAGGAAAAAGACAATTTAATTCATCAGGGAGAAGAATTAGATTCTATAGAAATACAAAACATAAATAATAGACTATTAGATAGCTTTGATAAAAGTAGGGAAGCGTTTTCAAAGTCTGAAGATTCTATAAATGAATTAGTAGAAATAAACAAAGAAGTAGCAGAAGTAAAATGGAATGAAAGTCAAGGTGCTTTTACTTGGATAAATACATTAATAACTTTAATTCTTCTTTTAAGTATAGCTTCTGCTATAGGACTTGGATTATTTATATCAAAAATTATAAGCAAACCAATTACAAAACTTACTAATGCTGCTGATAAATTAGCAACTGGAGATGTTGATATAGAAATTTCAACGAAAGATAGAACTGACGAATTAGGACGATTATCAAAGGCATTTGCTAAAATGGTAGACAATATAAATGAACAAGCTACTGTTGCTGAGAAGATAGCTGCTGGGGATTTTGATGTTAATATAGATGTAAAATCTGATAAAGATATATTAAGCCAAAAATTGCAAGTTATGCAAATAAATATATCAAAAACTGTAAATGAAACAGGACAATTAATTGAAGCAATAAAGCAAGGTCAATTAGATGCTAGAAGCGATATTACAGAGCTCTCAGGTGGTTGGACGGTTCTTCTCGAAGGACTTAATGAATTAGTTGAGTCTTTTGCTGACCCAATGAATCTTGCATTAAACTATATTGAATCTATAAGTCGTGGTGAAATACCTGATAAAATAACAAATAATTATAAAGGGGATTTTAATAATTTAAAAGATAGCATAAATAGATGTATAAGTGCTATAAGAGGACTTATCACAGATACGAATTCACTAATTGAATCTGCTGAACAAGGTGATTTGGATTTAAGAGCAGATGAGTCAAAACATAGGGGCGATTTTGCCAAAATAATAAAAGGAATTAATAAGACAATAGATGCACTTACTGAACCAATACAAGAAGCATCTGACGTATTAGTTCAAGTTGCAAAAGGAAATCTTAATGTTAGTGTAGATGGTGAGTATAAAGGAGATCATGCAAAAATCAAACGAGCTTTAAATGAAACAATAGACAATCTTAATGAAGTGTTGGGAAATATTTATGAGGCTTCTGAACAAGTAGCTGCAGGTTCAGTACAAGTTTCAGACTCTAGCCAAGCATTATCACAAGGTTCAACTGAGCAAGCAAGTTCAGTTGAAGAGATTACGTCAGCAATTAATCAAATATCAACTCAAACTAAGACAAATGCTGAAGATGCAAATAGAGCTAGTGATTTAGCTAAAAAATCTAAAGATATTGCATTAGAAGGTAATCAAAAAATGCAAGAAATGTTGCAAGCAATGCAAGATATCAATATGTCATCAGAACAAATTTCTAAGATTATAAAAGTTATCGATGAGATTGCATTCCAGACCAATTTATTAGCACTTAATGCTGCAGTTGAGGCGGCTAGGGCAGGTCAACATGGAAAAGGCTTTGCAGTTGTTGCTGAAGAAGTTAGAAATCTTGCTGCAAGAAGTGCAAAAGCAGCAAAAGAAACTACTGATTTAATAGAAGATTCTATAGAAAAAGTATCAAAAGGAACAAAGATAGCAAATGTAACAGCAGATACACTAAAAACTATTGTTAATGGTTCTTCTGAATCAACTGAACTTATTGGTAGTATAGCTGTAGCAAATAATGAACAAGCATCAGCTGTTACTCAAATAGATGAGGCTATAGGTGAAGTATCAGAAGTGACTCAAACAAATTCTGCAACATCAGAAGAAAGTGCAGCAGCTAGTGAGGAATTATCAAATCAAGCAGAAATGTTAAAGGATTTGGTTAGTAATTTCAAATTGAGAAGTAAAAAACAAAAGAGTAATAATTTAAATAATGATACATTTACTAATGAGTCTTTAGAAGAAGTAGCAACTTCTAAAGTAAATATATCTCTAGATGACAAAGATTTTGGTAAATATTAATCAAGAGTTTTAAGCAAAAAAAATGAAAGGTTGATTCTATGATTACAATGACGAATAAAGAATTTCAATTATTAACTAATTTAATAAAGGATAATTATGGAATCAACCTAACTGAAAAAAAGAAAAATTTAGTTGAGAGTCGGTTAAATATGGTTCTTGTTCAAGAGAACTTTAAAAGTTTTTCGGAGTTTTATAAACATTTAATAAAAGATTCTACAGGAAAGGCTCTTACAACACTAATCAATAGAATAACAACTAATCATACTTATTTTATGAGGGAATTACCTCATTTTGAATTTATGCTGAGAGAAGTGTTGCCTTTTTGGATATCTAGATTAAAAGACGAAAAAGATTTGTGTGTTTGGAGTGCTGGTTGTTCTAGTGGAGAAGAGCCATATACTCTTGAAATGGTTATATCAGATTATTTAGGTACTGATTTTAGCAAATGGAACACTAATATTTTAGCAACAGATATATCTTTAAATATCTTAGAAACAGCAAAAAAAGGTATATATACAGAGGAAAGAATTAAAGCAATTCCGCCAAAATGGAAATTAAGCTATTTTAAAAAAATCGATAATAATAGATTTGCTGTAATTGATAGGATAAAGGAACGAATTATTTTTAGAAGATTTAATTTGATGAATGGAACATTTCCATTTAAGAAGAAATTCAATGTAATTTTTTGCAGAAATGTTATGATATATTTTGACAAAGAAACTAAAGAGACTTTAGTAAATAAATTTTATAATCTATTAGAGCCAGGAGGATATTTGTTTATTGGTCATTCAGAGTCCCTTGATAGATCATCATCGCCTTTTAAATATATTATGCCTTCTGTCTATAGGAGGGACTTTGATTGAACTCAAAAAACAAACCTATAAAAGTTTTAGTAGTAGATGATTCAAAGGAGTTTCAAAATATTACTCAAAATAGTCTAAATAAGGATCCTAGAATACAAGTTATATCTATAGCTAACAATCCATATGAAGCGAGAGACAAAATCATAAAATTCACACCAGATGTTATGCTTTTAAAAATAAAATTGCCTAAAATGAATGGTTTAGTGTTTCTTAAAAAACTAAGTTCTCAATTTCCATTACCTACAATTGTTCAAGTAGAAAATAAAAAAGAAAGTGAGGATGCTATTAAAGCAGGAGCAGTAGATTTTATATATAAAATTGATATTAATGAAAAGGCTAGTGTTAAATCTTATATTAATGAACTTATTACTAAAATAAAGATAGCTTCAACAATAAAAATGGAACATAGAAAAACAATAAACTCTAAAAACAATATAGTGACAAACAATATTAAAGTTATTGCTATTGGAGCTTCTACTGGTGGAACGGAAGCTACTTTGCAAATATTGAAGAAGTTACAAAAGTGCGTGGCAGGAATAGTAATAACGCAACATATGCCTGCTGGTTTTACAAAAATGTATGCTGAAAGATTGGATAATATTTGTATGATAGATGTTAAAGAAGCAGAAGACGGAGATGAGATTATAAGTGGTAGAGCTTTAATAGCACCTGGGGATTATCAAATGTCAGTTAAGAAGAAATCTAATGGGTTTTATGTTGCTTGTAAAAAAGGTTATAAAGTTAATGGACATTGTCCTTCTGTAGATGTATTATTTAATTCTGTTGCAAAAGAAGTTAAGGAAGAGGCGTTAGGTATAATTTTGACAGGAATGGGTTCAGATGGGGCAAAAGGTTTATTAGAAATGAAAAAAGAAGGTGCTATAACAATAGGGCAAAATAAAGATTCTTGTGTAGTTTATGGAATGCCAAAAGTTGCTTATGATATTGGGGCTGTATTACATCAATTAGAGTTAGATGAAATTGCAAAATATATTGAAGATACTATTAAGAATAATTAAGGAAGGAGGATATTCAAAAGGTGAAATGTATTAATGAGTTAAATCACTATAATACTATTTTAGAAAGTATTGGTGACGGTGTAATATCTATTAATGTAAAAGGAAAGGTATTATCATTTAATAAGGCAGCTGAAAAAATAATAGGTAGGTCTAGAGAAGGAGTTATAGGGCAAGATATTAATACTATTTTTAAAATAAAAGAAAAAAACACTAATACTTTATATAAAGATTTTTATAAAAAAGCTATTATGATGAATAAAAAAATAGGGTTGAAAAAGAATACAGTTTTAATTAAAGAAAATCAGGAAGAAATATATATTTCAGCAAGTATTTCCCCTGTTAAGGATGGCAATACGATAAAAGGTGTAATTATTGTCTTTAGAGAAATTACCAAAATAGTACAAGCCGAACAATTATTAGTTGATGAGTATGAAAATTTTAAAAATATTTTTTATAATTATCCTGTTGGTAATATATTAGTGGATTCTAATTTAACAGTAAAGAAAATAAACAATAAAGCTCTTAAGATATTTAATATAAAAAGAACAGAAGTTATTAATAAAAAAATAGGTGCAGGAATCAACTGTATATTTAATGATGGTAATTGTGGAATTAATGATAAATGTTTTGGTTGTGAATTGAATAAATCTATGAAAGAAATTTTTAGCAGTAATAGTAATGTTAGAGGTAAAGTATTTAAACATAGTTTAGTTGTTGACAGTAGGAATTATAATATTTGGATAAAATATCATATTATGCCTATTAATCTAAATAGGGGTCAGTATTATATTTTGAATATTGAGGATATTACTGAACAAAAGATGGTAGAAGAAGAATTAAAAAAGGCTAGAGATTTAGCTGAAGAAGCAAACAAAGCAAAAAGCCAGTTTTTAGCAAATATGAGTCATGAAATTAGAACTCCTCTTAACGGATTATTAGGTATGGTTGATTTAACATTAAAAAGTGACTTAAATAAAAAGCAAAAAACGAATCTTGAAATTGCTAAGTCTTGTTCTCATTCATTGATGAAAGTTATAAATGATGTATTGGATTTATCAAAAATAGAAGCTGGAAAAATTGTTCTAGAATATATTAATATTAATCTTACTGAACTTATGAATAATACTATTGCAATTCATAAAACAAAAGCAGAGGAAAAAGGTCTTAAACTATCTTATAAAATTGATGATAATGTAGAAAAAAATCTAGTAGGAGATCCATATCGATTACAACAAATATTGAATAATATAATTGCAAATGCTATTAAGTTTACAGATGAAGGGAGAGTAGATTTATTAGTTAGGCAATTAAAGAAGGATGAAAAGCAAATTAAGTTAGAGTTTTCTGTAAAAGACACAGGGATAGGAATATCAAAAAAAGACAAAGATAAGCTATTTAAAAGTTTTTCTCAAGTAGATGGTTCTATTACCAGAAAATATGGTGGTACAGGATTGGGCTTAGTTATATCTAAGCGTTTAATAGAATTAATGAATGGAAAAATAAAAATGAAAAGTGAAATTAATAAAGGTACGACTTTTTCTTTTACAGTGCTTTTTGATAGAAAAAAACAAAAAGCATTAAATGATAAAAAAGAAGATATTAAAGATATAAACGTTAATTACAATATTCTTGTGATAGAGGATGATGTGATTAATCAAAAAGTTATACGTATGTTGTTAGAAGAACATAATTGTAAAATAGATATAGCTAATAATGGATTAGAGGCATTAGACATATTATTGAAAAACAAATATGATGTTATATTAATGGATGTTCAAATGCCAGAACTTGATGGTATAGAAACAACAAAAATAATTAGGAAAAGAGAAAAGGATGAATATACTCCAATAATAGCATTAACAGCACAAGTAATGACGAGTGATAGGGATAGATGTATACAAGCTGGGATGGATGATTATATTGCAAAACCAGTTGTTGTGAATGAACTTCTTTTCAAAATAAATAGTGTAATTAAAAAGACTAATAAACAGTTTGATTATAATTTAATAAAAGATTATAATAAAAATAATGATACTGATAATAAAACACAAACAGAACAATTACAAAATAAAATCTATGAAATTGTAGAAGTTATGTATTTCTTATTATCAAAAAAAGATTTTGAAAAGGCGGAGATAAAGACAGAAAAATTAAAAAAATGGGCTAATAGTATTGGAGATTCTGATATAAAAAGATTAGCTTTCAAGATTCAATTAGCTTTACGAAGAAATGATTATGAAGAAGGATATTCTTTATGTAAAAAAGTGAAAGAAATAATTAAGGGAAGGGGAATTATAAATGAGAATCTTAATAGCCGAAGATGATTTAGCAAGTAGAAGATTTATCGGTGAGTTTTTTTCTGATTATGGAACTTGCGATTATACAGTGGATGGAATGGAAACCCTAGATGCATTTTTACTAGCTTGGGATGAAGGGGAACCTTATAATTTGATATGTTTAGATATTATGATGCCAAAAGTGGATGGTTTAAAAGCATTAAAAGTAATTAGGGATATAGAAGAAGAAAGGGGTATATTGGGTCAAGATAAAGTAAAAATAATAATGATTACAGCATTGATGGATACAAATGATGTGCAAGAAGCATTTGATACTGGTTGTGAAGCTTACGCAACAAAACCTGTTGATACAAATAAACTTGAAAAAGTTATGGAAGAGTTTGGATTAGTAGATTAAGTAATAATTGGAGTTTTTGTTGCTTATATAAATGTTGTTTATATAAAATAGCTAGTATCTATGGGAAAATATGATATTGACAAATACCAATAAGATTGTTATAGTAATTAGCAGACACCTTATATAAGGGGGTGTACTGGTTTCGACGGGGACATCAGAGGTTAGGGTAGCCATCCGCAGTTTCTGGGGCTGCGTCATCAACCTGGAAAATATAAAATAAACGCAGACGAAGATAATTTCGCATTAGCTGCCGCGTAAGGCAGCTTGTCCGTTCTTAGTAACCCGCAGCTAAGAAATGGACACCGAATCAGCGGGGAACTTCACACACTAAGCTTTGCGTGTATGTAAGAACTTATGAAGCTACCGATCTCTAAAGCCTGTCGATAGGCGTTAGAGTGAGGGAATTTTAAAATATCGACTGTGATGGGAGAAACTCTAATTGATGGGTCTTCGGACAGGGGTTCAATTCCCCTCACCTCCATAGTTATAACCCACGAACTTCTGAAACATCAGAGGTTCGTGGGTTGTTTTGGTTTTGGTTTAGATGGTTACTTTTTGTTTTTCTTTCCATTCAAAATACTCATCATAAGACATTTGCTTATCTATGATACCCTCTGGGGTAATTTCGATAATTCGATTTGTTACTGTATCTAGTAATTGGTGGTCATGAGATGTTAAAAGTAAGTTGCTTTTATAATCAGATAGACCGTTATTTAATGCTGTAATAGACTCAAGGTCAAGATGGTTAGTAGGTTGATCAAGCATTATTACGTTGGCATTTGAGAGCATCATCTTTGCTAACATACATCTTACTTTTTCTCCACCTGATAAAACTTTTACTTTTTTTAGAGGTTCTTCTCCAGAGAAAAGCATTCGTCCTAGGAAACCTCTTAAGTAGCTTTCAGTTTGATCTTCTGAATACTGTCTTAACCAATCAATCAGATTAAGATCAACATTATTAAAGTACTTTGAGTTGTCTTTAGGGAAATAAGAATGAGTAATAGTGATACCCCATTTATATTCTCCAGCATCTGGCTCTAATTCACCAGCCAAAATTTTTAATAAAGTTGTTTTGGCTAATTCATTCTCTCCAATAATAGCAATTTTATCTCCTTTGCCAATTGTAAAGCTAATATTATTTAGCACTACTTCTCCATCAATTGATTTTGTTAAACCATCAACTCTAAGAATTTCATTCCCTACTTCTCTTTCAGGTTTAAAATTAACAAAAGGATATCGTCTTGTAGAAGGTTGAATGTCATCAAGGGTAATTTTATCAAGAAGCTTTTTTCGTGAAGTAGCTTGTTTTGATTTAGAAGCGTTAGCACTAAATCGTGCAATAAATGATTGCAATTCTTTGATTTTATCTTCTTTTTTCTTATTCTGATCCTTCATCATTTGTAAAGCTAGTTGACTAGATTCATACCAAAAATCGTAGTTTCCTACATAAAGTTTGATTTTACGAAAATCTATATCAGCTATATGTGTACACACTTTGTTCAAGAAGTGACGATCATGGGACACAACAATAATAGTACCTTCAAAATTAATCAAAAATTCTTCTAACCAATTAATAGATTTAAGATCTAAGTGATTTGTAGGCTCATCTAAAATTAAAACGCCAGGATTTCCAAATAGAGCTTGAGCAAGTAGAACTTTTATCTTTTCTGACCCTGAAAGCTCTTCCATTTTTTTATAATGTAGTTCAGTTGGAATACCTAATCCATTTAATAATGTTGCTGCATTAGAATCTGCATCCCAACCGTTTAATTCAGCGAATTCACCTTCTAATTCAGAAGCTTTTATACCGTCTTCATCAGTAAATTCTTCTTTGGCATAAATAGCATCTTTTTCTTTGATGATTTCTGCTAGCCTAGGATTCCCCAAGATAACTGTTTCTAGAACTTCATTTTGATCGTATTGATAATGATCTTGTTTTAAAACAGACATACGAACATTTGGAGCAATACTAACTTCTCCTGTATTAGGTTCAATATCACCAGATAAAATTCTTAAAAAAGTACTTTTACCTGCTCCATTTGCACCAATAACGCCATAGCAATTGCCGGGTGTAAACTTTAAATTAACATTGTTGAATAATAATTGCCCTCCAAATTGGAGACTAACATTTGTAACTGTTACCACGTCTTACCATCCTTTTCTATCTATATAAATTTTTTTCGTTAAATTTATAGTCGAGATATTATAACATAAAAACAAAATGTTTTCATTATTATTTATAGAAATTATAAACTCTATTACTGATAATCTAACAAAAGATGAAGGGACCATTGAAATCAGTGAAGCAAGTTGTATTCGAAAAATCAAACCTTATGATAAGTTTAAATTAAGCTTTCATGTTAAAATAGAAACTAGGATATGGTAAAATAAAGATAGGATAAATTATAAAGGAGGGATAAACAATGGCAATTGTAGAAATAACAGTGGTTCCTATAGGAACAGGTAGTACTAGTGTTAGTGAATATGTAGCGAAATGTCAAAAGGTGCTTGAACAAGAAACGAATATACACTATCAGCTCACTCCTATGGGTACGGTCATAGAAGGAGATATTAAAGTGTTATTCGAAGTGCTTCAAAAGATACACGAAGTACCCTTTGTAGAAGGGGCACAGCGTGTGGCTACTACTATTAAGATAGATGATAGAAGGGATAAAGAAGGCACGATAAGTCAAAAAATTAATTCTGTTAAAGAAAAACTTAAGTAAACAAGGTTCAAAATGAAATTCTTTAGCATATCATAGAATGATAATGTTTAGGAAGTGATTTTTTGAGTCCATATGATATTTCTAAAAAGTTAGCTAAAAGCTTAAAAGAAACTAATGAATACAAAGTACTTATTGCTAAAAAATCTAAAGTTGATCAGGAACCACAGCTTAAAGGTAAAATTGACAGTCTTGAAAAGACACAATTAGAGGTTATTAAAAGTGATTTATCTGATGAACAAAAACAAAAAAGTATCAATGAAATACAAAAGGAATTTGAAAAACTATCAAAGGTACCACAAGTAGCTGAATTTTTAAAAGCAGGAGAAGATTTTAATAAAATAGTTGAAAAAACATATAAAATTATTGATGAAGAAATAAATAAAGAATTATAAACTTACTTTAAAAGGACACATCGTTTGATGAGTCCTTTCAGACTGAATACAAAATAATAATTTAGGAATTTTCCGTAGAGAAATATATATACAAAACGTTCAGGTTAAATATTTGAAGAAAAACTAAGTTCGTTCCAATTGTTATTCCTAAACCTTAAAAACTCCCTAACGGTCAAACATTTAAGGTTTTTAACGGAATAACAATTTCCACTCACTAATTTTTTCTGATCAAATATTTAAAACATCACTTATTTGTATATATATTCCCCTACTATGTATTTGAAAAAATTTAACTTTGTCTACAGTCT
>JBKGYG010000050.1:0-13096 GCA_046546235.1 Eubacteriales bacterium
TTTATTAATGGAACGGTTGATGTATTAGTGTCAACTACGATTATTGAAACGGGACTTGATATATCTAATGTTAATACAATAATTATTCATGACGCAGATCAAATGGGTTTATCTCAATTATACCAATTAAGGGGTAGAGTTGGAAGATCAAATAGAGTTGCTTATGCATACCTTTGCTATAAACGCAATAAGGTGCTTAAAGAAACGGCTGAGAAAAGGTTGCAAGCTGTTAGAGAATTTACTGAACTTGGGTCAGGCTTTAAAATATCAATGAGGGATTTAGAGATTAGAGGAGCTGGCAATCTTTTAGGTGCACAACAGCATGGACATATGGAAGCAGTAGGGTATGATATGTATTGTAAGATGCTAGAACAAGCCATAAGAGGGTTAAAAAATCATGAAATAGAAGAAGAGTTTGAAACAACAATTGATTTAGATGTGGATGCTTATATTCCTTCTAGCTTTATTAAAAATGAGATGCAGAAGTTAGATATATATAAACGTATAGCAGCTATTGAAAATGAGGAAGACTACTATGAAATACAAGAAGAGCTGGAGGACAGATATGGGGATATTCCGAAAAAAGTAAACAACCTTTTAGAAATAGCATTAATTAAAGGACTTGCTCATAATGTTGAAATAATAAATATTGAATATAAAAACAATATTATAAAATTATATTTTAGGGAAAAAGCAAAAATAAACCCAGATAAAATTCCGAAAATGATCAATAAATATAAAAACAAATTGGCATTTACTGTGAGTTCAACACCGTATTTGACGTATACTATGCCTAAAAATTCAAAAACAAGAATATTGCAACAAATTAAAAATGTGTTACAAGACATAAAAAGTTTGAAGTATTAATTGGGTTTATTTATAATTAATTTGTACAAAAATAAATAGTATGTCATTTTTCAAAAGATGATAGGAGGATATTAAAAATGAAATTAGGAAAAACATATAAAAGTATTATTCTTATATTAATAATGATGATACTTATTATACCAGGATGCAAAAATAAAGGAGATGATGACAATCTAAACTCCACTAATGATGAAGATGAAGTTATATCAGGATCCAAAAATGAAGGAGATGATGATAATTTAATCTTCACTATTGATGGAGATGAAGTTTATTTGCCTGAGATTCAATTATATCTTGATTCAGTAAAGCAAACTTATGAACAAAATGGAACAGATATTTGGGATACAGAGATTGAAGGTATGCCTGCTGAAGAATATGCAAAAGAAAAAGCTTTAGAGAGTATTATTACATTTAAAGTTATATTTAAAAAAGCAGAAGAATTAGATATTGTTTTGACTGATGATGAAAAGACAGATATTAAAAAACAAGCAAAAGAGAATCTTAAGTCATTAACTTATGACGATCTTACAGAAGAGATGTTAATTGGTATTTTAACAGAGGGTTTATTATACAAAAAAGTATACGACCAACTTTATGAAGATTATGAAGTAGATGAAGAGTTGTTAGAAGAAAACTTGCAAAATGATCCTAATTATATTTATTTTATAGATAATGCTGAAGATATACTTTTAGAAGCAAGAGCTAAACATATTCTATTAAAAACCCATGATAGAAATGACCAAGGGATGTTGGAACCTTTATCAGAAGAGACTCAAGAACAAGCAAAGGAAACAGCTGAAGAAGTATTAGAGAAGTTAAATAATGGTGAGAATTTTGTAGAGCTAGTTCATGAGTATTCTGAAGATGTAGCATCTGTTGAAACAGATGGAGAAATGACATTTGGAAGAAATCAAATGGCTGCTGAATTCGAAGAAGCAACATATGCTTTAGAAGAAGGAGAAATAAGTGAAATAGTTCAAACTGATTTTGGTTATCATATAATTAAACTTGAAGAATTTATATATCCAACAGAAGATGAAATAAATGAAGCTATTGCTAGTGTAGAAAAGGATCTGACAGATAATTTTACTGACATGCAAAAAATGGAAGCATATGACAAACAAAGCAAAGAATGGGAAGATGACTTCGATATTGAAATTAATGAAGATGTTTGGGATGAAATCAAATTATTAAGTGAGTAGAAAATTTTGAGAATAAGCAGTTATTAAAGAGGGCATACATAATGTATGCCCTTTTTACACAAATCTTTCGTAGGGGCGTATCACGATGCGCCCATTTTTTAAACAGGAAGACCTTTTTTAAAATAATTGGCACTTAGAATGTTTACCAATTGTACAAGTTTATGTCCTTTGTTGCTATCACAACACACAAATCTTTCGTAGGGGCGTATCACGATGCGCCCATTTTTTAAAAACAGAAAAGTCCTATTTTACGAACGTCGCGAAACTCCCTTTTTTTAAAAGAGAGTGGTCTTATTAAAAAGTGAATAAAAATTAACACATTAAATCATACTAATTAGTGACATCAAAGACTATTTTCTCAAAAGGAGGAAGTAACTTGAAAGCTACTGGAATTGTTAGACGTATTGATGACTTAGGTAGGGTTGTAATACCTAAAGAGATTAGAAGGACATTAAGAATTAGAGAAGGAGATCCTTTAGAAATATATACTGATAAGGATGGAGAAATAATTTTAAAAAAATATTCACCTATTGGGGAGTTAAGTACTTTCGCAAAGCAGTATGCGGAAGCATTGGCCCAAACAACAGGTCATACAATCTGTATAGCTGACAAAGATCAAATAATTGCTGTTTCTGGTGGATCAAAAAAAGAGCTATACCAAAAACAAATAAGCAAAGAATTGGAGACAGCAATTAATGAAAGAGAAACTGTAATGGCATCAAAAGATGATAAACAATTTATTAGTATTACTAATGATAATGATGATGAATATTTATCAGAAGTTATAACACCAATAATTTCTGAGGGAGATGCCATAGGAGCAGTTGTTTTTTTGAATAAAGATATAAAAATGAAAATGGGAGATACAGAAGAGAAATTAGCCCTGTCAGCAGCAGGATTTTTAGGAAAACAAATGGAACAATAAAAAGACAAATCGCCTTTTGGCGATTTTCTTATTTTTGATTAGAAAAGTCCCCCATAAAAGCCTGCGTTAAATTGGTGATATCTTCATAAAAAACCTTGTAGATTTGTGTCAAATTGACTATTTAAAATAATTGATTAATATGTTATATTAAAAACATTAAGAAGGTGGTAACTGTGAAATCAATTAATAAATCAGAATATGCCTTTCAAGATTTAATTGAGATAATTGAAGTGTTAAGAAGTAAAGAAGGTTGTCCATGGGATATGCAACAAACTCATAAAAGTTTGAGGGAAACAGTATTAGAAGAGAGTTATGAAGTAATTGAAGCTATAAATTTAGATGATAAAAATAATTTAAAGGAAGAATTAGGTGATTTATTACTGCAAGTTGTTCTTCATGCACAGATAGCTTCAGAGAATAAGGATTTTACAATTAATAACATAATAACTACACTTTGTGAAAAGTTAATTAGAAGACATCCTCATATTTTTAACGGTGAAAAGCTTGAAACAAAAGAAGATGTTAATAATAGGTGGGAACAAATTAAAAAAGAAGAAAAAAATTATAATTCTATTTCTGAAATAATGAAAGGAGTTCCAAAGGCTTTACCTGCTCTTATTCGAGCTCAAAAAGTACAAAAAAAAGCAGCTAAAGTAGGCTTTGATTTTGGGAAAATGGAAGAAGCTTTAGACAAGGTTTTTGAAGAAATAGATGAACTTAAAGAAGCATACAATAATCAGAATATTGATGAAATAGATGAAGAATTTGGCGACTTAATCTTTGCGATTGTTAATTTATCAAGATTTTTTGGATTAAATGCAGAATTTTCCTTGACAAATGCCGTGGAAAAGTTTATAACTAGATTTGAGGGAGTTGAAAAATTAGCTACCAAAGAAGGAAAAAAACTTGAAGATATGACATTAAAAGAAATGGATACATTATGGGAGAGGATAAAATAATCGTTAATAGCGATTGTTTATTATAACAAACACATACTTATATTAAGAGGAGGAGTTTTTATGAACAAATCTGATTTAGTAACTGCGATAGCAGCTAGAACAGAAATAAGCAAAAAGGATTCTGAAAAGGTAGTAAAGGCTTTTGTGGATGTTGTTACAGAGGAATTAGCAAATGGGGGCAAAATTCAATTAGTTGGATTTGGAACATTTGATGTAGCAGAAAGAGCTGCTAGAGAAGGTAGAAACCCTCAAACAGGTGAACCAATGCAAATTCCTGCATCAAAAGCACCTAGATTTAAATCTGGTAAAGCTTTAAAAGATGCTGTTAATGGTCGTTAATTAAAATCAGATCTACAAGTTATAAAAATCTACACAAGTCTTGTGTAGATTTTTATTTGGAATAATATAATATAAAAGGTAATTTTATTAAAGATTATCGCGTTAACCCTCTTGTTACCTGAATTAAGTTAGATTTATTAATAAAAATCACAATATTAAGGGGAAGCTCATATTTTAAGTTTATATAAAAAGGAGAGGATTTAATGAGGTTAGATAAATATTTAAAAGTATCTCGTCTTATTAAACGACGGACTATTGCTAATGAGGCTTGTAGTTCTGGCAGAGTCTTATTAAATGGAAGAGTTGCTAAAGCATCTGCTGATGTAAAAGAAGGAGATATAATAGAAATACAATTTGGGGCAAAGACCTCAAAATTTCAAGTTAAGAGTATCCAAGTGACGTCAAAAAAGGAAGAGGCTAAAGAACTATATAAGTATTTATAAATATTATTGTAATTGCATAAGATGAGAAGCATAAATATAAACAACCTCTAATATAATTTAACAAGGACCTTTAAGCTAAACGAAATTTGAGGATTAAAGAAAATTCTTTTTTGATACTTAACAAGAGAATTTAGAAATAAATATTAGCTTATTGTATATATGTCTTAAAATTATAAGGGGGTTTTTATAATGGAAGATAAGTTAATTAAACAAGGACATAAGATTACATTAAACAATAGAAATACTGGGATTATTACTGGAGTGATTGATGTTTTATCATTTGACGCAGATGAAATTATTTTAGAGACAGAGTTAGGGATGCTGACAATAAAAGGGTTAGATTTACATGTTAATAGATTAAGTCTTGACAAAGGGGAAGTTGATATTGATGGTGAAATAGAAAGTGTAATGTACAGTAATCAAAATGCTTATGGGAAATCAGGAGGATCACTTTTAGGAAAGTTATTTAGATAGAGGTGGGTGTTAATGAGTGAATTAATAACAACCCAAGGACATCTCTTTGTTATAAGCATTTTGAGTGGGTTTGCTATAGGTGTATTTTATGACATTATAAGAATAATTCGTCGTGTAATAAAACATTCTAATTGGCTCATAAATGTAGAAGATGTACTTTTTTGGGTAATAAGTAGTGTTTTTCTTTTTGTTATCCTATTTAACCAAAATGGAGGGGTTATAAGAGGATATGCTATTATAGGAGTGGGCTTAGGAATGTTTTTATATTTTGGGTTTTTAAGTCAATTATTTGTTAAAACAATATCCAATAGTATTAATTATATTCTAAAGATGATTGGCAAAGTGATTAAAATTATATTAAAGCCCATTAGATTTCTTGTTCATTTTCTTTTAAAACCTTTTAAATGGATTAGAAAGGTTTTAAAAGTACAAAAAAGAAATAGTGGGAAACAATTGAAAAAATGGATAAAAACAGTTAAAATAGTAATAAAGAAAATATAATTTGCCAATTTTAAAAAGGTGCTGATTGAAATGAAAAGAAGACGAATGCCTAAAGGTACAAAAGCGATTTTTTTTATACTATTAGTTCTTTGCGTTGTGGTTTTTATAAGTGCAAATAGATCATATATAAAAAATCAAGAATTAGATAAAAAGGAAAAAAAAATCAAACAATTAATTCAAGAAGAACTAGAAAGAACGGATTACATAGAAGAACAAAGAATTTATTATAACTCTAAAGAATATGTAGAAGAACTTGCTAGAGAAAAACTAGGGCTTATAATGCCTAATGAAATATTAATATTACCTGAAGAAGATAATTAAAATAAACTTGCTTAAGGAGCAGGTTTATTTTTTTTGATAATTTCTAGGTCCCTCTATTCGATTATCAAGAATTAAAATATAAAATATTGTCTAAAAGTTTTTTTGTTTAGCATTCAGCTTTTGACAAAGATTTTATTTCTTATCCTTTATAATACTGACTTGCACGGATAATCAAATATTAATTTGGTACACTTAATGAAAAAAGTGTGCTACAAAATAAATTAAGGAGTGGGAAAATGGATCAATACAATGATATTGTTTATGAAAAAACGATTGATGTAAAAAAGGATAAGGAAAGTTTTGATTGGCAAAAATTTGTTAGCGCAAACATTAAAAAAATGTTAATGGGAAGTATTAGTTTTTTAATAAGTAGATTGTTTATATACCATATAAATCCTATGGCTATAGCTTTTTACGCAATAGGGTATTTAGATAAGTCAAGTAGACTTTGGATTTTTTTAGGAACTGTTATTGGTTTTGCTACGATTCTGCCAGCTATGGATTTTATAAAGTTTTTTTTGATACTAACTTTAATGATGACAATATTTACCTATGTTGAAATAAGAGGGAAAAAACAGCTTACCTTATTTAGTAATGCTGTTATAGCAACAGCAAGTACAATCATTATCAGCTTTGCTACTATATATATGCAACAGGATATAAAATTTTGGATTTCTTTTGTTTTATTAGAAGGTATTTTAGTTTTAACTCTGACTTTTTTATATTCAAAAAGTGTAAACTACCTATTGAAGTATAATCCACATAGGGGTTTAACTAATGAACAAATGATAAGTTTTGGATTGCTAATAGCAACAATTATAGGTGGAGCAGCAAATTTACAACTAATGAATTATTCATTAAAAGAAACTATACTTTTTTCTAGTATTTTATATTTTGGATTTCGTTTTGGCATTGGGATTGGTTCGATTGTTGGGCTTTTATCTGGATTGATATTAACAGCTCTCGGAATGTTTGATCCTGTTCTTTGTGGAGCTTTTGGGATAATAGGTTTTACAGCAGGACTTTTTAGAGAAATTGGTAAATTAGGAAGTGCTATTGGATTTTTGTTAGGAACAATACTTTTAGGGTATTATTATTCGCCAGAGTTGTTAGAGTTTGACATGATTAAGGCACTTATTTCAAGTATTATAATTTTCTTGATAATGCCGAAACAATGGTTAGAGATAGACAGAACAGAAACTTCTAAAGCTATAGTTAGTAATGATTATTATAAAGAAAAATTGCAAAAAATAACAAGTGATAAATTAAAAAATTTCGCAAATTCTTTTCATAAACTATCTAAGACATTTACTTCTATAGCAGATAAAAGAATAGGCTTAAATCAAAAAGAAGTTAATCAAATTTTTGATGAAGTAGCAGAAAAGGTATGTAAAAGTTGTAGTATGTGTGCTCTTTGTTGGGAAAAAGAGTTTTATGATACTTATAAGGCCTCTTTTAGCATATTAAGTGCGGCTGAAAAAAAGGGACATATACAAAATTCTGATGTACCGAAAGAGTTTGTGAATAAATGTATAAGAATAGACGATTTTGTAATGACTACAAATAGATTGTTTGAACTTTTTAAGAATAATTTATCTTGGCATAATAAAATAGTGGAAAGCAGGGAATTAGTATCAGAACAATTAACTGGAATGGCAAATATAATTGATAAATTTACAGATGAATTATATGCTAATATTAACACAGAAAAACAAATAGAGACAGAGATAGAGAATGAATTAAAAAATTTAAAAATAATATATAAAGATGTAATGGTTGTAGAGAAACAAAACAAAAGAAAAGAGGTATTAATTACAATAAAAGCACCAGAACAGCATAGCATATGCTCAAAGGATATAGTGCCTGTAATTAATAAAATATTGCATAAAAAAATGAAACTTGAAGAAGGAAGTAAATTAATCATAGAGCAAGAGTACTGTACAATTAAATTTATAGAAGAACGAGTTTTTAGATCAATGCAAGGAATTGCCCGAACTACTAAATATGGTGAAAATGTATCTGGGGATAATTTTTCTTTTTTTGATTTATCTAATGGACAAACTATATTAGCATTATCAGATGGAATGGGTGCAGGGTTAAAAGCTTGTAAAGAAAGTGAAACGGCTGTTGATTTGTTAGAACAGTTACTTGAAGCAGGATTTGACAAACAAACAGCTATTAAAATGATCAATTCAGTCTTAGTTTTAAAATCAAATGAATATTCCTTTTCAACTTTGGATTTAACTATAATAGATATGTATACTGGATTGAGTGAGTTTATAAAAATTGGTGCGGCTTCTACATTTATCAAGAGAAAAGATGGTGTAGAAACTATAAAGTCTACATCACTACCAGTTGGCGTACTTAATAAAGTAGATTTTGATACTTCTACAAAAAAATTATATGAAGGTGATTTTATAGTTATGGTGACTGACGGAATTGTGGATGCTGATGATAAATTGATTGATAAAGAGAAGTGGATTGAAGAAGCACTAACTAAAATTAACACTAAAAATCCACAAGAGATTGCTGATTATATACTTCAAAAATCTGTTGAAAAAACAAATAATAATGTCAAAGATGATATGACTGTATTAGTTAGCCGGATTTGGAAGAAATAATTGGAGGTAGTATCTGTGGACGAAACAAAAAAAAATATTGTAAATGAAGCAGAAAAAATACTTAAGAAATATGAAAAGCAACAGAAGAGAAGGGAAAAATATATAATTGATAGCAAGAATAGATTTGTATTATTTATGTGTCTTTGTCTTAGTATCATATTACTAGGTTGTTTAATTTACCAAGTTTTATAAAAAATGATATAATAGTAGTAACAAACAAAGTTACTACTATTTTCTATGTAAAAAACAATTCTCTTGAAAAGCAACTTGATTTCTCAATAGTTTTAGTATATCCTAAATAAGAATTACTTAGTAGATTAGATGATGTAGAGGACGATTCTACAAAAGAAGGGTTTTTATGGAGCAAAAAGCATATGAATATATTATAAAAAACAAACTTATTAATAAGAATGATACAATTGTAATAGGAGTCTCAGGTGGAGCTGATTCTGTTTGTTTGCTTTATATATTATGGAAATTAAGAAAAAGAATAGAATTCGACTTGATAGCTGTTCACATTAACCATGGTATGAGGGGTGACGAGGCAGACGATGATGCAAATTATGTCAAAACACTATGTGAGAATCTTGCTATATCATGCCATTTTTTTTCTTTTGATATAAAAAAAGAAGCTAAAGATCAAAAAGTGTCATTAGAAGAAATAGGTCGTATTATTAGATATAAATGTATGAAGAAAATTGCTCATAAGTACAAAAATGGGAAAATTGCTGTAGCACATCAAATGAATGATCAAGCAGAAACAATAATAATGAATCTTGTAAGAGGAACCGGGCTAAACGGATTACTAGGGATGTCGCCAAAACGAGATAGAATAATAAGACCTTTATTGGAATGTAAGAGGGAAGAGATAGAAAAGTATCTTGAGATGAATAACTTAAAATATCGACAGGATAGTTCTAATTTTGAAGATGTATATACAAGAAATAAAATTCGCTTAAATATATTGCCTTATATTGAAGATAATATAAATGAGAAAGTAATAGATCATATACACCAAACTAGTGAACACTTAAAACTAGAAAATGATTTTATAAATCAAGTATCTACTAGTGCTTTTGAAGAAATGGTTGCGATAGAAGATAATAGGATTAGCTTAAATATAGATAAGTTTAATAAATTGCATAAAGCTATACAAAAAAGAATAATAAGAAAGATAATCTATAATCTCATTAATCATCTAAAAAATATAGAAAGTGTTCATATAGAACAAATTATTGAATTAGCATTAAAACAAGTTGGGAAGAAGGTACATTTACCTAATAATATAATTATTAAAAGATGCTATGATAGATTAGTATTTACTATAGGTATAATTGAAAACCCTAGCAAGATAGAAAAAAAGCATATAATAGATATACCTTCACAGGTATACATAAAGTCTTTTAATATTACAATTAAAACAAGTTTTATAGAATTAGAAAAAGGAAAGATAATTCCCAAAAAAATCTATACTAAATGGTTTGATTATGATAAAATAAAAAGTGCTTTATATGTAAGGAAAAGAAAACCAGGAGACTATATTTATCTCAATAACGTAGGAAAAAAGAAAATAAAAGATTTTTTTATTGATATAAAAGTTCCTAAAGAAGAAAGAGATAGTATTCCTCTATTAGCTTGTGAAAAGCATATTATATGGATTATAGGATATAGAATAAGTGAAGTATATAAAGTGACTGAAGATACAAAAAGAGTTCTTATAGTTGAAATTGAAGAAGGAGGAAATGATGCAAGAGATAAAGACATTAATAACAGTTGAAGAAATTAAAGAACGAATTAGAAAAATAGCAAAAGAAATAACAAAAGAATACAAAGGGACTACTTTACATCTTATATGTGTGTTAAAGGGTGGAGTAATTTTTATGTGTGAACTTGCAAAAGAAATAAAAGATGTTCCTGTTACTTTAGATTTTATGGCTATATCAAGTTATGGAAGCGGAAAAGTTAGTAGTGGGATAGTAAAAATAGTTAAAGACTTAGATGAACCAATAGAAGATAAGAATCTCTTAATTGTTGAAGATATAATAGATTCTGGAAGAACATTGAATTACCTAATACAAATGTTAAAAGAGAGAAAACCTAAAAGCATGAAAGTTTGTACATTGTTGGATAAGCCAGAACGTAGAGTGGTAGAAGTTAATGTAGATTATGTTGGCTTTGAGATACCTGATAAATACGTTGTAGGATATGGATTGGATTTTGATCAAAAATATAGAAATCTTCCATATGTAGGTTATATTGAAGAATAAATATTGTATTGAAGAAAAAATTGTGTTATCTTTTTAGATAAGTGCTCGAGAGGAGGAAAAGGGTTTGAGAAGAAAATTTGGAGGACTTAGTTTTTATGTGCTATTATTATTAGTTTTATTATTAGCTGTTTTTATAACAAATAGGAATTTTCATAATGAAGAAAAGACATATGGGTATAATGAATTTTTGGTGGATTTAAATGAAGATAAAGTTGAAAGCATAGAAATTTATCAAAATGCAGAGATTCCAACAGGTAGGATAGAAGTCGATTTAAAAGACGATTCAACTGTAGAATTTTATGTAGCTGATACTAATCAAATTGAATTAGATGTAAGGGATTATGGGATATCTCGTATAACCCATGATGTAAGTAGACCAAGTTGGTTATTATCATTGTTACCATCAATTATTGCCCTTGGAGTTGTTATATTTTTATTCTTTTTTATTATGAATCAAGCTCAAGGTGGAGGCGGTGGTAGCCGTGTTATGAACTTTGGGAAAAGTCGAGCTAAGATGGTAGTTGACGATAAAAAACGTATTACCTTTAAAAACGTAGCAGGTTTGGATGAGGAAAAAGAAGAGTTGGAAGAATTAGTAGAGTTTCTAAAAAGTCCAAGAAAATTTGTGGAGCTTGGAGCTAGAATACCTAAAGGAGTTCTATTGGTTGGGCCTCCGGGAACAGGTAAAACTTTGCTTGCAAAAGCAGTAGCTGGTGAAGCAGGAGTGCCGTTCTTTAGTATATCTGGTTCAGACTTTGTAGAAATGTTTGTTGGAGTTGGAGCATCAAGGGTAAGAGATTTATTTGAACAATCAAAGAAAAACTCACCTTGTATTGTATTTATCGACGAAATTGATGCTGTTGGACGTAAAAGAGGTGCTGGTTTAGGTGGTGGACATGATGAAAGGGAACAAACACTTAACCAATTACTTGTAGAAATGGACGGGTTTGGAATAAACGAAGGTGTTATCGTAGTAGCAGCTACGAACCGTGTTGATATTTTAGACCCAGCATTATTACGTCCTGGACGTTTCGATAGAAAAGTTTCTGTCGGAAGGCCTGATGTCAAAGGTCGTGAAGAAATATTAAAAGTTCATGCAAAAGGAAAACCATTATCAGATGATGTGGACTTTAAAGTTATAGCAAGGACAACTGCTGGATTTACTGGAGCAGATTTGGAAAACCTTTTAAATGAAGCAGCAATATATGCTGCAAGAGAGGATAAAAAAGTTATAGAACAAGTCGATATTCAGAATGCATTTATAAAAGTTGGGATTGGAACAGAAAAGAAAAGCAGAGTTATTACTCAAAAAGAGAAAAGAATTACTGCTTATCATGAATCTGGGCACGCAATTATGCATGAGATTTTAAAAGAAATAGAACCAGTTCATAGTATATCAATTATACCAACAGGATTTGCTGGAGGTTATACTATGAAATTACCAGAAGATGATCCTATGTACTATTCTAAGAAGAAAATGGAGCAAGAAATCATTAGCTTACTTGGTGGTAGAGCGGCTGAAAAAGTTGTTTTAGATGATATAACAACAGGTGCATCAAATGATATAGAAAGAGCAACTAAGATAGCAAGAGGTATGGTTACTAGATTTGGTATGTCAGATGTATTAGGACCAATTCAGTTTGGTGATGATAATGAAGAAGTATTTATTGGACGGGATTGGGGGCATACTCGTAACTATGGAGAAAATATAGCAGGACTTATTGATAGTGAGATTAAACGAATTATAGATACTGCTTATCAAGAAGCCATTAGATATCTTAATGAGAATATGGACGTGCTTCATAAAACAACAGAATTATTATTAGAAAAAGAAAAGATCAGTGGAGATGAATTTAGAGAAATATTTAAAGAATATTCTAGTTCAACAGATATAGACAATACAGAGGAATAAAGCTAACGAGGTGGGGTAGATACCCCCCTTTTATTTTTATATAAAGGAAGCCCTTTTTTTCAGATAATTGCCACTTAAAACATGTACCAATTGTACAACACATGAATTTTTTGTAGGGGCGTATCACGATGCGCCCATTTTCTTAAAATCAGGAAAGCTATACTTTTCAGATGATTGGCACTTAAAACATGTACCAATTGTACAACACACGAATTTTTTGTAGGGGCGTATCACGATGCGCCCATTTTCTTAAAATCAGGAAAGC
>JBKGYG010000051.1:0-13061 GCA_046546235.1 Eubacteriales bacterium
TTTCACTT
The DNA here is from genome assembly GCA_046546235.1 of Eubacteriales bacterium. Lineage (GTDB taxonomy): Bacteria > Bacillota > Clostridia > Lachnospirales > DSM-24629 > JBKGYG01. The sequence continues at coordinate 9 of JBKGYG010000051.1, forward strand.
TTTGTTTTTGTTTCATCATTTTTTTGGAATGATAACTTTATAACAATAATAGCATTATTTGGATTGCTATTGTATACATTTTTTACACCTTTGTCATTAAGGTTAAAGGCAAAGAGACAAATATTACTTAATCAAGCTTATAAAAATCCTTTTGAATATAACTTTTCTAAACAAGGATTGACAATAGCACAAGGTCCAAACAAAGCAAAATATAGTTGGGAAGATTTTTATAAAATAAAAGAAACAAAAAAAGTATTACTTTTTTTTATTAGTAAAAAAGTAGCATTTATTTTGCCGTTAGAATCTTGTGATAATAAATCATATGAAGGAATTATAGAATTGATTAAAGATTTTGAGAACAAAAAACTTGTAAATATCAAAAAAGTGCAAGGGAAAATCTAATAATGAACAAGCTATTATTTGAAGTTAACCGAAAGGAATGAAAATAAAAAATGAAGACAATTGAAACCTTTTCACCTGATGATACATATCATTTAGGCCAAAGGTTTGGTGAAAAAGCAAAAGAAGGACAAATATATTGTTTAGAAGGAGATTTGGGAGTAGGGAAAACAATATTTACAAAAGGATTTGCTAAAGGTTTGCAAATCTATGAACATGTAAATAGCCCAACTTTTACAATTGTACAAGAATATAATGATGGTAGAATACCTTTTTACCATTTTGATGCTTATCGTATTAGTTATATTGAAGAAATGGAAGATATAGGATATGAAGAATATTTTTATGGTGAAGGAGTGTGCCTTATTGAATGGGGTAATTTAATTGATGAAATTATTCCTAAAGAAGCAATATGGATAATAATAGAAAAAGATTTGCAAAAAGGTTTTGATTATAGGAAGATTGCAATAACAACTCAGGAGGATAATAATGAAAATTTTAGCGATAGATAGTTCAGGCATCGTAGCATCCGTTGCAGTTGTTACTGATAATGAACTTGTTAGTGAATATACTATTAATTATAAAAAGACTCATTCTCAGACTTTAATGCCAATGATAGAAGAAATGAATAAATCTATTGAATTAGATTTAAAGACAATAGATTCTATAGCTGTAGCAGCAGGTCCAGGGTCATTTACAGGGTTACGTATAGGAGCAGCTACTGCAAAGGGATTGGCATTAGCATTAAATAAATCAATAATAAGTGTTCCTACATTAGATGGTTTAGCATATAATATATATAATAAAGAATCATTAATATGTCCTATAATGGATGCTAGAAGAGATCAAGTATATACATCAATTTATAAAATTAAAGAAAATAAGTTAATAAAACTAACCGATTATATGGCAACAGATATAAAAGAAATATTAACAAAACTAAAAGAATATAATAAAAGTGTAATTTTCAATGGAGATGGAGTTTCTTCATTTAAAGAAATTATTATAAGAAGTGAGTTGAAAGAATATAGTTTTGCACCGGTTCATCTAATGAAACAACACGCATCTTCAGTGGGAGCTTTAGCAATAGAATATGCAAAACAAGGGAAAATAGTATCTGCCAATGAATTTGTGCCATTTTATCTTAGAAAATCTCAAGCTGAACGAGAGCATGAGTTGAAAAAGAAGGCGGAATAAGATGATTGTCATTAGAGAAATGACTAATGGAGATATAGATAGCATTATTGAGATAGAAAAGAGTTGTTTCACAAATCCTTGGTCAAAAGAATCATTCAATCAAGAACTAAGAAACAGATTATCATTATACTTAATAATTGCTGTAAATAAAGACATTATTGGCTATGCTGGGTTATGGAAGATAATGGATGAAGGGCATATAACTAATATAGCTATAAAGAAACAGTATCAATCTAAAGGATATGGTTATAAATTAGCATTAGCACTATTAAATGAAGGTAAAAAAAGAAAAATTAAAAGATTTACATTAGAGGTAAGAAAAAGCAATATCTCAGCTATTAAATTATATTCAAAAATTGGATTTAAAAAAAATGGTACTCGTAATAATTATTATACAAACCCTAAAGAAGACGCGATTATAATGTGGTACGAAGATTAAAATTAGATAGGCTATTAAGCCTATTTTTTATTTATTTCATAAAATGATAACAGAACAACTCCGTTCTGTATAGAATGAAGTATATAGGAATTATTAACACCATTCAGGAGGGAGTGGATTGATGATAGAAAGTAAAAAAATATCTTATAATGATTTAGTAATGAAAATCAATAAAAAGTTAATGGTTAATAATACTTTAAAAGAAGAACAAATTAACTTTCTAGGTCAAGAAAATGCGATAAATTCTTTGGATTTTGGACTTCAAATTCAAGCAAAAGGGTATAACATATATCTTTCGGGAGAATCTGGTACACATAAACAACAGTATATACAGCAATATATAGAAAAAATTGCAAAGTTAGAGGCTCGAGCAAATGATTGGTGTTATGTATATGATTTTGAAAATGAATTGAAACCTGTAGCTATTGAATTACCATCTGGTATGGGAAAAGTTTTTAGAGAAGATATCAATACAATAATAAGTCATTTGATTGAGGAGATAAATACTTGCTTAAAATCAGAAGAGCATCAAGATAATGTCACTAAATTAAAAGAGTTTTATTATGACGAGGGAGAAAGATTATTAAAACAAATAAAAGAAGAAGCTAAAGAATTAGGATTCTATACACAGATTACAGAGTCAGGCTTGTACTTTGTTCCTGTTTTTAATGGAAAAAAAATAAGTGAGGAAATGTATGATGAATTGTCTGTTGAAGATCAAGAAAAAATTATTAATAATTTAAATGACATTGAAGAAAAAGCTGAGGAAATTATGGAAACAGTTAAGGAATATAAAAAAGAAGCAGAAGAACGCGTAAAAGAATACGAGGATAAAACAGTTAAGAATATAATAGAAATAACTTTTAAAGAATTAGAAAAAAAGTATCTAGAATTTAATAAAGTTGGTAACTATTTAAGAGACTTAAAAAAAGATTTATTAAAACAAATTAATGAGCTTATTGGAAAAGAAGAAGATAATGATAAGATAAAAGCATTAATTGGTAGCATAGTTAAAGAAGATGATGAATTTCCAAAAAAATATTCAGTAAATCTTATAGTAGATAATAGTTCGTTAGAAGGAGCGCCTGTAGTATATTGTGGGAACCCAAGTTTTAATAATATAGTAGGTCGTGTAGAATACGAAAATGAATTAGGCAACTTAGTTACTGATTTTACCAAAATCAAAGGAGGACTTTTGCATAAAGCAAATGGAGGATACCTTATACTAAATACGAATGATGTTATTTCAAGCCCATTTGTTTGGGAATTTTTAAAAAAGGCTATAATAAATGAAAAGATAGAGTTTGAAAATATTAGAGAAAAGTTAGGTGGGGTGCCACTAAGAACTGTTATTCCAGAACCAATCCCATTAAATGTGAAAGTTATCCTTATTGGAAATCAATATCTATATCACTTAATATATCAGTATGATCAAGACTTTAAAGAAATATTTAAAGTTCATGTTGTATTGGATTATGAAATGGATAGAAATGATAAAACAGTTTCTGAGTATAATTATTACATTGATAAATATACAAACGAAAAAGCATTCTTGCCTATAAACTCTGATGCAAAAAAAAGATTATTATATTTTGCATCTAAGTTGTCAGGGAATAGAAAAAAATTGTCTACTAAAATAAGTTATGTAGAGAACATAATAGATGAAGCAAATTATTGGGCTAAAAAAGAAGGGGACACGGTAATTTATGATTATCATATTAAAAAAGCAATTTTGGAAAAAGAAAAAAGAATAAGCTTTATTAAAGAAAAATTATATGAAATGATAACTAATCGAAAAATTAAAATAGAGGTAGAAGGATTAAAAGTGGGTCAAATCAATGGATTAGCTATAATGGAGTATGGAGAATGTTGTTTTGGTAAACCTACCCGTATTACAGCTACAACATATATGGGTCAAAGTGGAATGGTTAATATTGAAAAAGAAGCAGAATTAAGTGGCTCCATACACAATAAAGGAGTTAATATTTTAGAAGGTTATTTAGGTCAAAAATATGCTCAAGAAATCCCACTAGCTTTGTCTTGCAGATTATGTTTTGAACAAAATTATTCAGGAATTGATGGAGATAGTGCATCAAGTGCAGAGTTATATGCAATTTTATCTAGTTTGGCAGATATACCACTAAATCAAAGTATAGCAGTGACGGGCTCGGTAGATCAAAGAGGGAATATTCAACCAGTAGGAGGAGTTACTGAGAAAGTAGAAGGTTTTTACAGAATTTGTAAAAAAGCCGATTTTACAGGAAAACAAGGGGTTATAATACCAAAAGAGAATGTAGAAGAATTAGTTCTTGCAGATGACTTACTAGAGGATATAAAACGAGGACGATTTTCCATATATGCCATAGAGCATATTGAAGAAGGTATAGAATTGCTTACAGAAAAAAAGATGGGGACAATAGATAGTAAGATAAGGAATAAATTAGAAAAGTATTATAATAACGCAAATAAAACGAAAAAATAATATTATAAAAAAGAGGTTGTTTCAGAAATTAAACTGAAATAGCCTTTTTTATGTTATAGATGCAACTTTTTAGGTCATCGGTACTTAGTACATATACCGATACTATGGAATAACAGATGAGAATTACATTTCAATTATTAATATTGATAAGGATATAGAAGAAGAGATTATACCTTATAATAAGCATATACATAGGGATATGCTTTTTACAGAGAACAATGAAGTGATTGTTAGTTCAAGTTCTTTTGGAAGTGATATAGAATACTATTTAGACATTATTGATTTATCGAATAAAAAAATAAAAACATAAATAGAATTGACAAGAGCTTTTACAAGTATGGCATATTATAATGTCCAAACTTATTTTTTTGGAAGATATTATAATAATTATGGAGAAATAGGCTTGCGTTTCTAGGAAAATATGGTACAATGCTAATGAAAATACTTTCAAAAATGATAATAAGGAATTTCATAATTAGCAAGTTGTGAGTTGTATTATAAATGATGACTTAAATTATGGAACTCCATATAAATAGACTAAGGAGGCTATCAATGAAATCAATCGACAAAAAGACTATCAATGCTATACGTGTTTTATCAGCTGAAGCAATTCAAAAGGCAAATTCTGGGCACCCAGGATTACCTATGGGTGCTGCTCCAATGGCGTACGAATTATGGGGAAAACATATGACACATAATCCAGCAAATCCTAATTGGATTAATAGAGACAGATTTGTATTATCTGCAGGTCATGGATCTATGTTACTTTATTCATTATTACATTTATTTGGATATGGATTAGAAATTGATGAGTTAAAAGAATTTAGACAATGGGGTAGCAAAACACCTGGTCATCCAGAATATGGACATACTATAGGAGTTGAAACTACAACTGGACCTTTAGGAGCGGGATTAGCTACTGCAGTGGGAATGGCTATGGCTGAAGCTCATCTAGGTGCAAAGTTTAACAAGGATGATTATAATATAGTTGATCATTATACGTACGTAATTTCTGGTGATGGTTGTATGATGGAAGGAATATCATCCGAAGCAGCATCACTAGCAGGAACACTAAATTTAGGTAAATTAATTATTTTTTATGATTCTAATAATATAACCATTGAAGGTGATACTGATATCGCTTTTAAAGAAGATGTTGGTAAACGTTTTGAGGCTTTTGGGTTTCAAGTGTTAAAAGTAGAAGACGGAAATGATCTTGAAGCAATTGGTAAAGCAATTAAAGAAGCTAAAGCCGATTCTAATCGTCCTTCATTAATTGAAGTTAAGACTCAAATCGGATATGGTTGTCCAGAAGTGCAGGGAAAAGCAAGTGCTCACGGGGCACCACTAGGTGAAAAAAATATTGTAGCTACAAAAGAATATTTAGAATGGGAAGTTGATGGAGACTTTTATGTTCCAGAAGAAGTATATGACCATACTGATAAGATTAAACAACAAGGTATAGAAGCAGAAAAACAATGGAACGAAAAATTTGAAAACTATAAGAAAGCATACCCTGAAGAAGCAAAAGAGTGGGATCAATATTTTGCTGAAGATTTACCAGCTAATCTGTTAGAAGATAAAGAATACTGGGAATTTGAAGATAAACCAATGGCAACAAGAAACGTTTCAGGAGAATTAATAAATAGACTAAAAGATAGAGTACCTAACTTAATTGGAGGTTCAGCAGATTTAGCGCCATCTACGAAGACGTACATGAATGGTGAAGGAGATTTCTCAGCTGAAGACTATAAAGGTAGAAACCTTCATTTTGGAGTTAGGGAACTTGCTATGGCAGCAATTGGTAGCGGGATGTACTTACATGGAGGATTAAAGGTATTTGTATCAACCTTCTTTGTATTTAGTGATTACTTTAAGCCAATGGCAAGATTAGCTGCTTTAATGAAATTACCAGTAACATATGTACTAACTCATGATAGTATAGGTGTAGGTGAAGATGGACCAACTCATGAACCTATTGAACAATTAGCAGCTTTTAGAAGTATACCTGATGCGATTACTTTTAGGCCAGCAGATGCCTTAGAGACAGCTGCAGGTTGGTATTATGCAATAACAGTAAAAGATCATCCAACTGCTTTAGTCCTTACAAGACAAAATCTTCCACAATTAAAAGAATCAAGTAAGGAAGCATTAAAAGGAGCTTATATTTTATTAGATTCAGATAAAGAAAAGCCTGATGTTATTCTTATGGCTAGTGGCTCAGAAGTTCAACTTGTTTACGAAGCTCATAGTAAACTAAAAGCAGAAGGAATTGATGCTAGAGTAGTAAGTATGCCTTCTTTTGAACTTTTCGAACAACAAGATGATGATTATAAAGAATCTGTATTACCAAAAGATGTTAGAAAAAGATTAGCTGTTGAGGCTGGTACAACGTTTGGCTGGCATAAATATGTTGGTTTAGATGGAGACGTTATTGGATTAGACCACTTTGGTGCCTCAGCTTCAGGGGATAAATTATTCAAAGAATTTGGATTTACTGTTGATAATGTAATTAATAAAGTAAAAAAATTATTTTCATAATTCTTCTTTCAAATATTACCTCTATACATTTTAACTTAAACTTATTATAATAAGTATAGAAGATGAAAAATTGAACTTAAAATATTTGATTTTTCATCTTTTGTTTCTTACTAGTTTTTAATCGCTATTATTAAAGTTCAGTATAATAAAAAGTGATTAAATGGACTCAAATCTAAGATGCAAGGGGTATGAAGATGACAAAAATAATAAAAAAAAACAATGCACAGATATTATATGAAGTAACTTGTAATAAATGTGGGAAGATGATTACTGCTGAGCAGTGCCCAAAAGTAGATTTTATTACAATTAGTAAGAACTGGGGTTATTTTTCTAATAAAGATAACCAAAACCATTCTATTGACTTATGTGAGAAATGTTATGATGAATGGATTAAAACATTTGCGATACCCCCGAAAGTTAAAAAAAATAGTGTATGCATATAAAACATAACTCCTACCTATAAGTTAATAGTTTATGGGCAGGAGTTTTTTGTTTTTTAAAACCCTACATATGGAAAAAGATAAAGAGTAAATGAAATGTAGGAGTAATTTAATCTTGTAATATAAATTATTTTCTATTATCCTATAAAAAGTAGAAATTTATGGTATTATATATATAAGAGAAATATGAAAATAGATAGGAAGAGGAATAATAATGTTAGATATATGTTTGCTTGGTACAGGGGGAATGATGCCTCTGCCATATAGATGGTTAACATCTTTGATGTGTAGGTATAACGGAAGTAGTTTATTAATTGACTGTGGTGAAGGCACTCAAATAGCAATAAAAGAAAAAGGGTGGAGCTTTAACCCAATTGATATAATATGTTTTACTCATTACCATGGTGACCATATTGGGGGACTTCCAGGATTGTTGTTAACAATTGGAAATTCAGATAGAAGCGAACCTATTACGCTTATTGGACCCAAAGGGTTAGAACGTGTAGTAAATGGTTTAAGAGTTATTGCTCCTGAGTTGCCATTTGAGTTAAGGTTTATAGAGCTGAATAATAAATCAGAAGATATAGATATAAAGGGATATAATATTGAAGCATTTAAAGTAAGCCACAATATTCCTTGTTATGGGTATAATATTAATATAAAAAGACAAGGTAAGTTCTTAATTGATAAAGCTGTTAATCAAAATATTCCAAAACCTTTATGGGGGAAACTTCAAAAAGGAGAAAAAATAAAATATGAGGGAAAACTATTAAGACCAGATATGGTTTTAGGACCTAATAGAAAAGGAATAAAAGTAACTTATTGTACTGATACTAGACCTGTTAATTATATTTCAGATTATGCTAGTAATGCAGATATTTTTATTTGTGAAGGAATGTATGGAGAAAAAGGAATGGATGAAAAAGCAAAAGCGTATAAACATATGACATTTTATGAAGCAGCAGCTTTAGCTAAAGATGCAGATGTAAAAGAATTATGGTTAACACATTTTAGTCCTTCTCTTGTTAGACCAGAAGATTATTTAGAAAACATTAAAGGAATTTTTAAAAGAGCTGTAATAGGGAAGGATAAGAAGTCAACTACATTAACTTTTAAGGAAGAATAATCTAGGGGGGATTTCATTGAGAAAAGTAATTGCTATATTTTTTATGATTGGACTAGTTGTATTTTTCTATTTATATTTGGATGATAATAGTTCAAAAGATAGTGAGATTGATAAAAAATTAGTTGAAATATTAAATTACGAAACAGAAGAAGAATATCCTTCAACACCTAAAGAAGTTATTACCTTATTTAACAAAATGGTTGAATACTTGTATGGAGGAAAAATAAATAAACAAGATGTTGAATCAGTTACAATACAACAAAGGAATTTGATTAAAGAAGCGGTATTAAATGAAAACCCTTTAGATGTTCAGGTTGAGCGTATTATTTATGAAATAGAAAGCTATAAAAAAGAGAAAAAGAAGATAATCGGTTCTGATATCAAAGAAATTACACCTGATAATTATTTCGGAGAAAATAATGAGTATTGTACAGTTGAAGTTGTATATTATTTGGTGAAAGGCAATAACCCTAATATCAATGTGTATCAAGAGTATATATTAGAGAAGAATGAAGAAGGTTTATGGAAAATACTAGGATGGCAACAAATAGAGGAATTCAAAATTGTAGGTGATTAGATTGGAAAAAGATATAAAAATACTAGCGATAGAAACTTCTTGTGATGAAACTTCGGCAGCAATTGTTAAAAATGGTAGATATGTGATTTCTAATATTATTTCTTCTCAGATAGATTTACATAAAATATATGGTGGAGTAGTGCCAGAAATAGCATCAAGAAAACACATTGAGAAAATAAATCCTGTTATTGAACAAGCTTTAGAAGAGTCTAAGATGACTTTACAAGAGATAGATGCAATAGCTGTAACTTTTGGCCCTGGGCTAGTAGGAGCATTGCTAGTAGGCGTTGCAGAAGGGAAGGCGTTAGCTTATGCGCTGAATAAGCCGTTAATTGGGGTTCATCATATAGAAGGACATATTGCTGCTAATTATATTGAACATCATAGATTAAAGCCATCATTTATTTGTTTGGTTGTATCTGGAGGGCATACACATCTAGTGTTAGTAAAAGGATATGGAGAGTTTGAAATATTAGGTAAAACCCGAGATGATGCAGCAGGAGAAGCATTTGATAAAGTTGCAAGAGCTATTGGTTTAGGCTATCCAGGTGGCCCTAAAATAGATAAAACCGCAAAGAAAGGGTGCTCCACAGCTATTGATTTCCCAAGATCATATCTAGAACAAGATTCTTTTGATTTTAGTTTTAGTGGGTTAAAATCTGCAGTGCTTAATTATTTGAACCTATGTAAAATGAAAAATGTAGAGATAAATAAAGAAGACGTTTCAGCAAGTTTTCAAACAGCAGTTGTTGATGTACTAGTTGAGAAAGCAATAAAAGCAGCACATCAACATAATTTGAATGAGATAGCTTTAGCTGGTGGTGTTGCAGCTAATTCGGAATTAAGAGTTAGGATGCAAGAAACTTGTAATAAAGAAAAGATAAAGCTTTATTATCCTTCTTTGGTATATTGTACAGATAATGCTGCAATGATTGGAGCAGCAGCATACTTCGATTATATAAAGGGTATTAGACATAGTTTAGACTTAAATGCAGTTCCAAACCTAAAACTTGGAGAAAAAAAATAAAAGGTTCAAGACATTCATTCACGGCAATAAAAACAAGACTTTTTCACTGGTCTCGAACGTTTTGTATATATATTTCTTTAGGAAATTCTTGAATTATGATTCATATATATTATCTTCAGTGTGGGCCTTGGAATATTACATGAGCTATGGCAAAACTTAGGGGATCAGCACCAGTTATTGTGATTGGTGATAGTCCGTAAATATTGTTATAAAAATAACAACGAATTATTTGACTTGATTGTCTAATAATGTTATAATTGTTATGCGATAATTTTATAGACAAGTCGATAATTTAAAGAAACCAGTATAATATGATTATTATTTTGGTCTCTTTTTCTTTATGTTCTTTTAATTAATCAAAATATTAAGAAAAATGAATCAAATCTCATAAATATTATTTTAGGTAAGTTATATGGTTTTAAAACAAATAGAAAAGAAAGAAAGGGAAAAAATATGGTTTTAACAGTAAATGATATCGCAAAAATGTATGATTTAAGTTGTGTAAAGACAACTAGTAGTGAAGAAGAGATAAAAGAGCTTGTGAAAAATGCTAAAAAATATAAAGTAGGACAAGTATCAGTTATGCAATGCTTTATTCCAATGGTTAAAGATTTATTAAAAAGTGATCCAGAAATAAAAGTTGTTGGAAATGTAAGCTTTCCATCTGGATCTGATACTACCTCATTAAAGATAATTCAGGCTAAAGAGATGGTAGAGGTAGGTTGTGACGAAATAGATATGGTCATAAATGTTGGTAAGTTATTATCTAATCGCTATAAGGAGGTTCAAGAAGATGTAGAAGCTGTTGTAAAGGCTGCAAACAATCTTCCCGTAAAAGTAATTATCGAAACGTCTTATTTAGAGAAAAAAGATATAGAAAAAGCATGTGAAATTTGTATTAATGCAGGAGCAACATTTGTTAAAACAGGAACAGGTTGGACAAAAAGAGGAACGACAATAGAGGATGTTGAATTAATTAAGTCAATTGTTGAAGATAAAATAAAAATTAAGGCATCAGGAGGTATTAGGGATCTAGATACTCTAGCAAAAATGTACAAAATCGGTGCAGAAAGATTTGGCGTAAATTTAATAAGTGGTAAAAAAATATTAGAAGAGTGTATTAGTAGAGGCGGACAAATTGAAGTATAATAATTAAGAAATAACAAAAGTTATAAAATGAAGGGTGATATATATGATGAACAAAAGAATTATTTCTTATGATTTAGGTACTGGGGGGAATAAGGCTTCTCTATATGATGTGGAAGGCAATTGCCTTGCTTCCTCCTTTGTGCCTTATAATACTTATTATCCTAATGCTGGTTGGCATGAACAAAAACCAGAAGATTGGTGGAAGGCAATTGTTGAAAGTACAAGGATTTTACTAGAAAAAAGTGGAGAAAATAAAGATAATATTGAATGCCTAGCCATATCTGGACATAGTCTTGGAGCAGTTCCAGTTGATAAAAGTGGTAATTTACTAAGAGAAACTACACCAATATGGTCTGATACAAGAGCACAAAGAGAAGCAAATGATTTTTTTAATAAGGTTAATAAGGATGATTGGTATCTTACAACAGGTAATGGTTTTCCAGCTCCTTGTTACACTATCTTTAAGATAATGTGGTATAAAAATAATGAACCTGAGATGTTTAAAAATGCTTATAAAATATTAGGAACTAAAGATTATATTAATTTTAAATTAACAGGAAAAATGACAACGGACTATTCTTATGCTTCAGGAAGTGGAGTTTACAACTTAAAGGAATGGAAATATCAAAATGATTATATTAAGGCTAGTGGGATATCAGAAAATTTATTTCCGGAAATAGTACCGTCAACTCAGGTTTTAGGAGAGTTATCTAAAGAAGTTGCAGAACTGATGGGATTAAACAAGAATTTAAAAGTTGTATGTGGTGGAGTTGATAACTCTTGTATGGCTGTTGGTGCTAAAAACATTGAAGATGGTAGAGTTTATACTTCTTTAGGATCTTCAGCTTGGATTGCAGTCTCTTCTAATCAACCTGTTTTGGATAAAAAATCAAAACCTTTTGTTTTTGCTCATGTAGTACCAAATATGTTCACTTCTGCAGTTAGTATATTTTCAGCAGGAACATCATTTGCCTGGGTTAAAGATAATATATGTAGTGAATTAGTTCGAAAAGCAATTAATGAAGACAAAGATCCTTATATATTGATGAATGAATTAGCAGAAGAAGCACCAATAGGGTCAAACAAATTATTTTTTAACCCAAGTTTGGCAGGTGGTAACTCCCAAGATCCAAGTGAAAATCTAAAAGGTGCGTATATTGGACTAGATTTAAAACATGGTCATCCAGAACTAATTCGTTCAGCTATGGAAGGAATAGCGATTAATTTAAGGTTAAGACTTGATGTTCTAAGGAAATATTGTAATCTTCAGAATGAAATGTTGCTTGTTGGCGGGGGAAGTAAAAGTAGACTTTATAGAAGAATTTTTGCTGATGTTTACAATACTATTATTGTGAAAACAAATGTTGATCAAGAGGCAGGAGCTTTAGGTGCCGCAGCAATTGCTGCAGTTGGATGTGGATTATGGAAAGATTTTAGTGTTATAGATAGTGTTCATAAAACAAACGAAATAGAAGAACCAAGCAAAGACAATAATGAAAAGTATGAGAAGTTATTACCTATTTTTCAAGTTGCAACAGAATATCAAAGTAAAATAAGTGATGCATTAGATGAAATTGAAATATAGTAGCTACTAGAGTAACTTATGTATATATTGTATAAAATAAAAAAAATTAGTTATGAAAATTGTATTGACTTAACAAAAAATGTCTGTTAAA
>JBKGYG010000052.1:0-12400 GCA_046546235.1 Eubacteriales bacterium
TCTGCTAATTCACTTGTCATTTGTTCCATCTTTTCTTCGAATCGAATTCCATCGTCCTCTACATCTTCTATTCCAACATATCTTCCTGGTGTTAGAACATATTCGTGTTCTCTTACTTCATCTAATGTTGCTGATTTACAGAAGCCTTTTATATTTTCATATGTTTTCGATTCTTTATTATCTAAATTTCTCCAATTATGATATGTCTCTGCTATCTTTGTTATATCTTTATCAGACAATTCCCTATGTCTACGGTCAATCATTTCTCCTAGATTTCTTGCGTCTATAAATAATACTTCTTTTTCTCTTCTTCGGAAGTTAGGATTATCTTTTTTATTTCTATTTAATATCCATAAGGATACAGGTATACCTGTTGAATAGAATAATTTATCTGGCAATGCTACTATTGCATCTACTAAGTCTTTTTCTAATAGTTCTTTTCTAATCTCACCTTCATTGGATGTATTGGAACTTAATGAACCATTGGCAAGAACAATTCCTGCACAACCATTTTGAGATAAATGATATATCATATGTTGTACCCAAGCATAGTTTGCATTACCTGCTGGTGGTATTCCATATTTCCATCTAACATCATCTTTTAATTGCTCTCCGCCCCAATCGCTTATATTAAATGGTGGATTAGCTAAGATATAGTCTGCTTTAAGAGTTTTATGCAAATCATTATGGAATGTATCTGCATGGTGTTCTCCTAGTTTTGCATCTAAACCTCTAATTGAAAGATTCATTTTACATAGCTTCCAAGTTGTTGAATTAAGTTCTTGTCCATATATGGATAAGTTTTCAATTTTACCTTGATGTTCTTCTACGAATTTCTCACTTTGAACAAACATGCCACCTGAACCACAGCAAGGGTCATATATTCTACCTTGATAAGGTTCTAACATTTCTACTAATGTTTTTACAACACTTGTAGGAGTATAGAATTCGCCACCACTTTTACCTTCTACACTTGCAAACTGTCCTAAGAAGTATTCATACACTCTACCCAGTAGGTCCTTTTCTCCATTTTTATGTAGTTTTATAGTAGAGATTAAATCTATTAATTCACCTAATCTTCTTTTATCAATTTCTGGTCTAGCATAACGTTTATCTAATACACCTTTTAATGAAGGATTTTCTTTTTCTATTAATATCATTGCATCATCTATATATTGACCTATCTTAGAGTCTTTTGCATTATCTTTTATGTATTCCCATCTAGCATCTTTAGGAACCCAAAAGATATTCTCATAAGTGTATTCATCTCTGTCTTCTTCAAAACCTTCTCCTTCTTCTACAAGCTCATTATATTTTGTTTCAAATTTATCTGATATATATTTTAAAAATATAAGTCCTAAAACTACATGCTTATATTCGCTTGCATCCATACTTCCTCTTAATTTATCTGCTGATTTCCATAGTGTTTCTTCAAATCCAATGTTACCTGTATTAGCCATATTGCTTGTCCTCCCTTTGCTTAATAATTGTGATCATCAAATACTTCAAATATATCTTCTTGAAATTCTTCTTGTTCAGGCTCACTTACTACCCAATCTGGTAATACTTCGTAGTAATGAGCTAATGCTTCAATTGTTTTATGTAATACTACTTCATGCTGAACTTTTTCTAATAACTCTACTATTAATTTATAAGTGTCTGTATATGGATTATTATCGACAACTTCTAAGGCTTGCTTAAATCTTGAGACTAATTTTGCCTTTTCTATGCTTCTTTCTATAGAGTTGATTTCTTCTCTATCATAGATGGGCACTTCAACTATATCGTTAACTTCTCCTGTTCTAAATTGCTGTTCATGTTTTTTTATAACAGGTTTTAAATCTTGTTTTAATTTTTCTTTCTGTATCTCTAACTTTTCTATTTCATTTATTTCTTTATTAAAATAATTTTTATCTAATCCAAATAATTCTTCAAGAACTGGTAAGTACTTTTTTGGTATATTTTGTTTGCGTTTAATCCACATATTTATATTCTGTTTCTTAATACCTAATTTTTCTGCAAGTTCTACGTGCTGTATGCCATATAGACCCAGAATATATTCTAATCCAATCAAGTATTCACCTCCGCCCAAGACTTATTGTCTTAGTCAATATATTTCTATTTTACTCCTTTTTATTGACTAAGTCAATTAATATTCCAAATAAAATCTACTATTTATTCAACAAGAATTAGATTGATGCTTAAGACAATAGCTAAACATACTCTTCTCTCATTATAAATAGGCTTTAGAAACAACTTGGATTCTTGCTTGATTTTAATAGTTTTATTTCATATTTTATCATCTCTTAATTTTAGGCATTAAAAAAAAGCCCTAAAATTATTCTATTGCTATCATCATATACCTTGTAAATACTATTGCTGTATGGGCTGTCATTACATCGTAATATAATGAGTTACTGTGCTTTATTTTAGTTCACCCTCAGAATCCAAATATAGATCCTCATAAATATCAACAAAGCTATCCATTAACTCCTCTGACGGCTTAAGAATATCATCAATTGATAGTTCTTCATCAAAATACTTTGTAAAAAAATTAATATTATTAAAATCTTCAACTAATTTTAGAGAATTTGTATCAGGATATAATGCTGTCGTAGTTTCTTTCTTTAGACCATCATCCATTGTAGTATCAACATACGTTAATTCAAATAATCCTACATACATTTGTTTAAATTCTTCATTCAAAAACATCACTGATTCATTTGATGTTATTTCATAGTATTTCGTCTCTTGTTTTGAATACTTAAATAAAACTCCTGTTAATAGTATAAGTCCAACCAAAATGTATATTACTCTTTGTTTATAATTCACTTTTAACTTCCCCCTAACGCAAGTGATTTTTTCTTGTTATTTTACGCAATCCTATAATAAATGTATATTTTTAACAATTTCAAATCTTTCCTAGCAATTTATTTTAAGATTTTATATATACTAACATTAGCTATTCCAATTAGAATATATAGTATTACTCCTATTCCAACTATAGTGTCGTTTATTAGTCCCATAGCTAAAAATACAATTAATGGAATCATTACTAATTGAATATAATGTCGTTTTTCTTTGTTTTTAATGTATATAATTATACCCTTTATTAATATACTACCTACAAATATTATAAAGAACAGTAACCCAGGAACACCAAAATTATATGCTAATAACAAATACATATTATGTGGATTAATACTTAATTTTGTAGTTGACCCTGAATAATTCATTCTATTAACAACCTCATCATATGGTTGATAAATTGTATATGTATCTGCCCCATATCCTGTCCAAGGACGTTTTCCTATTAATTCAATAGTGTTTGACCAAATTATTCCTCTGGAAGTAAATAAGTGACCATTGATCAATAATTCTTTAGGTTTTGGGACATAGTCAATTAATCCCACAGGTCCATATACTCCAATTCGTCCGTCCTGAAGAACTCCAAAATAAGCTCTATTCCCATAATGCCTTATAATAAGGATGTTTTCATTAAAATCCACTTCCCACTGCTTATATTTATTAAAAATATCTTCTGATTTTACTTTTGGAACACCATTATCATTAATTATTGTAATTTGTGATACTTTATCTGTAATAATTGTTTCAGTTTCCTTAATATCAATAGATACAACTTTATTATTTAACTCTTCATTGTCTGTTTGAACAGAGAAATTTTCCTTTGATACTTCAAAAAATTTATTATATATTTTGCCTTGTGTAATAACATTCATAGTTATAAAAATAAAAATACAAGTCATAACTAACGTCATCAATGTTATTAGTGCTCTTCCCTTAGTCCTAAACATTTCAAGAAAAAAATAAAGAATGAACATACATATTAATATATATAATCCACTTTTTGAACCACTAAGTATTAGAAGAAAAAAACTAATTAAAGTTAACAGTAGATATAATCCTTTTACTTTTAACTTTTCTTTAAAACAATAAAAACCAGTTCCTATATAAAAAACAACCACAGAATAAACTCCCAAGTAATTAGGGTTAAATAATGTCCCACTTATAAACTTAAAACCTGCCGATCTATTTGCACGATATTTGCTTAAAAATTGTTCTATTTGTCCATAATATTCATTACTATTTAAATCAAACATAAAACCTTGAGTTGCTTTACTCAAAATCAAATCTACACCATTTAATCTAAAGATACTATAAATCAAAATAGGAACTACAGACAGTAGAATGCCTTTTAATATTAATTCAACATCTTTTATTTTTTTTGCAAGTATGTACGTTATTATAATAAGAATTATATAGTTAAGATAAACAAGAACTCCCTCATATCGATCAGAAAACCCTATAAGTGAAATATCTTTAAATTCTGATGTGCATATGCTAACACCAATACTTAAAACAAAAAGAAGTATAAATAAGAAATTCCAACTTAATCTTAATTTTATTTTATCCTTTAGTAATAACCATAATAAATGAATTCCTAATAAAATTGTTAGAGCAATTAATAATCTTGCTTTTGAAAGTCCAAAAACATCAATATTAGTAGGAGATGTGAAAATACGATAAACTTGTCTTTCAATATTAGATTGATACATTACTATTCCACGAACGTAAATCGGTATTATAAAACCAATAATCGCCAAAATAATTGTCGGTTTTGAACACATGTCCCCCAGCTTTATCCTAATTATGTTTAATATACCCTGTTTTTTAATCTTTTTATCCATATCAACAATCCAATCATACTAATATTTTGTTTTTTCGATAATTTATTATATTATAACTCACATATTATACAATTACAATAATATTCATAACTACTATTTAGTGTTGCAATTAGCAATAATTCAACTTTATTTTTATTAATCTAATGCTTTAAAAACAATTCTATGCTCTTTGAAATATTAGTGAGTAAAATTATTATCTTTAATATTTTTAATATTAGCCAATTTTGAATAAAAATTGCTTTTTATTATATATAAACAATGATATAATATTAATGTTTATGCAGCATCTATTTAAATATAAAAAATAGATTGTTTTTAAATTATAATCAAATACAAAATAGAAAAGAGGGATAATATGTCTTTAAGTGTTAATAATTTAACCAAAAAATATGGTGAAAAAGTTGTAGTAGATAACTTAAGTTTTGAAATTAATGAACCTGGCGTTTATGCCTTACTGGGAACCAATGGTGCTGGTAAAACTACTTCATTACGTATTATATTAGGCATGTTAGCTAAAAATGAAGGTGAAATATTATGGAAGGGAAAACCCCTTGATGCTGTTAATACTAATGTAGGCTATCTTGCAGAAGAAAGAGGTTTATACCCCAAATACTCATTACTTGATCAGCTATTGTATTTTGCAAAGCTTCGGAATGTGCCCAAAAAGACAGCTATGAAACGTATTAAATACTGGTCGGAACGTTTATTAGTAGATGAATATCTGTTCCCTCCAAAGAAAAAAAACAAAAAAGCCTCAAAATCAAATCGTGCAGATCAGTTATCTAAAGGAAACCAACAAAAAATTCAATTAATGGCTGCTTTAATTTCTGATCCTGAATTACTAATCTTAGATGAGCCTTTAAGTGGGCTTGACCCAGTTAACACAGATCTATTCAAATCAATAATAAGGGAAGAAATTGAAAAAGATAAATTTTTAATTATGTCCAGCCATCAGATGCCAACTATTGAAGAATTTTGTTCAGATATTACAATATTAAATCGTGGCAAAGTAGTTCTTCAAGGTAATTTAAATAAGATAAAGAAAAGTTATGGACGTGTAAATCTTTTTGTTAAAAGTGATAAAGATATCACTTCTTATATTACTTCCTTTGAATTAACTATTGCAAACAAAACACCAAGTGAATATCATTTAAAAGTTAAAGACGAAGAACAGGCAATGTGTTTCCTAGCAAAATTGATTGAAGATGATATTCCTGTTATAAAATTTGAATTGCGCGAACCATCACTGCATGAATTATTTGTTGAAAAGGTAGGGGATATTCATGAAGAAGAGTAGTATTCTTGGATGGAAAGATGTGTTTACTTTCACTTTGAAACAAACAATCAAGAAAAAACCATTTATTATCACCTGTATTGTACTTCTTCTTTTTGCTATATTGTCAATGCCAATTATACATATAATTACTTCTAGTGCAACAGAAGGTGAAAATGACCTAACTTTAAGTCCAATAAAAAAAGTCTATGTTAACAATGAAACAACATTCCAAACTTTAGACTTCTCAGAGATTATTACAGATGATTCTTTAAGTCATTTTACTTTTGAAAACATAGAAGAAGATTATGATATAGTTGCCAATAGAATCGAAGAAGAAGAGAATGAAGCTATTATTTTAACTATTTCAGATATTGATAATGTTTATTCATTCGATTTTGTAAAATCAAGCAAAGGTCCAATTACTAATAATGATATGCATTTGTTAGCCGATGTTATATCTCAAGAATTTGAAGCTTTTAGAGTTAAAAGCCTGAATATAACAGAAGAACAAATATCCACTATTAATGCTGAGGTATCTACAAAAGTATCATTAGTTGATGTAAATGGGGACCCCATCATAAAAGAAAATACATCTATAACATTTAACGAGTATTGGATTATATATGGTATCTTATTTATCATTTTATTAGTAAATATTTTTGCAAGCACTCAGATTGCAAGCTCCATAGTAACAGAAAAATCTACTAGAGTTGTTGAATATTTATTAATCTCTGTAAGACCATTAGCCCTTATGATTGGTAAAATTTTAGCTACGCTAACAGCTGTATTAATCCAAATAGTTTCTATGATAATAATACTATTTATATCTAATAAAATTACAACCACCTTTTTATCTAGCAATGAAGAAAGTGTTATTACGCAGTTTATCCCAAAAGATATATTTCAGAACTTCAATTTAATTAATATTTTGTTTTGTTTAATACTGATTGCTTTTGGAATGTTCTTTTACTCAACTTTAGCAGGGCTTGCAGGTGCAACTGTGAGTAAACAAGAAGAACTTAATGACGGTCTTATGTTATTTAACATTACAAATATTGTTGGTTGTTATATTGGACTTGGTGCTGCAAATGTATTAATGGAAAGCGGCATAAATGGTTTTGTTAGTTTTTCATTATTATTCCCGTTATCATCTCCATTTATCTTACCAGGAACTATTCTTGTTGGAAAAGCAAGTGTACAGTTAATAGCAGCTGCCATTGCACTACAACTTGTATTTTTTATTATATTATTACTATTTGTTGCAAGAATTTATGAAGCTTTAATCCTTCATAATGGTAATAGAATTAAAGTTAAAGAATTAATAAAACTTTCAAAAACAGTGTGAAGGGGGTAGGAACATGAAAGATAATTTCAAAGGATGGAAGTCTGTATATACATTTACTTTTCGACAAGCTACAAAGGGTTTAGGTTTTAAAGTTGTCACTGCATTAATCGCAATCTTAATATTAGTAACATTTATAATAGCAAATCTAGTAATGGCTAAACCAGATGAAGAAAATAAAATTAAAGCTTCTACAATTGAAACAGTTTATATCTTAGACAAAAGTGAATTAGAATCAACTGATTATAAATATATTAATCCAGAACTTGATAATGAACAGTTTGCACATATTGAATTTATACTTGCACAAGACCAGACTAGAAGTGAAATAATTAAGACCGCTGAAGCAAACTCCGAACAAACTCTTGCAATAATAATAAGTAAAAGAGAATCAGGTTTTGAGATGGAGGGGATTATCCCTAATAATTCTTCTATATCAATAAATGAAGCAGAAGAATTACTAGATCCTATGTCATCAGCTTTTGAAGCCAATAAAATACTACAAACAGGCTTATCAGAATCTCAATTAAACTCCATACTCAAGCCCATAGTAACATCATTTTCAGATATAGGTGAAAATGATAGCGAAGCAGCCACCTTGGTTAAACTTGTTGCTCCAATGGTTTTTAGTTTTATGCTATATATGATGCTTTTATTACATGGTCAAACTATCAGTAAATCTGTTTCTACTGAAAAAACTTCAAAGCTAATGGAAACATTGTTAACATCGACTCATCCCTATGCTTTAATAACAGGTAAGGTATTAGCAATTACTTCTATGGCTCTTTTACAATTTGTCACTTGGTTAGTTGCAATTTTTGCCGGATTATTTGGAGGAAATGCAATAGCAAAATCAATTTATCCTGAATATGAGAATACAGCTATTACAATTATAAATTTCCTTAAAGATAACATAGGAGAAACAGCAATGACTCTTCCTGCTGTTATATTGGCAATAATCTTTTTCTGTATTGGATTTATATTCTATTCTGTAATTGCAGCTCTTGCAGGTAGTATGGTTTCTAAATCAGAAGATGTTGCCACCACCCAAGGCCTTTTCCAATTGCCAATTATTATTAGTTGGCTAATTAGTTACTTTGCACCTATTATGGAAAAGGGGGAAATAGTTTCCGTAGCAAGATATGTCCCATTCACCTCCCCCTTTATTATTCCGGTAGACTTAATTACTGGTAACATAGAGTTGATAGAAGGAATTATTTCATTAACTTTACTCCTCATTTTTTCACTTTTAACTATTATTTTATCAGCCAAAATATACAAAGGTCTTGTATTATACACTGGACAGAAACTTAACTTTAAGACAATTGGTAATATACTAAAAAATAGCTAGTTATACCACTTAGAAAAGCGAGCACATTTTGAAATGTCCTCGCTTTTCTATAGATTTATAAATATTTACTGAGTTTTTTATAGTTTAACCAATTTAGAATTTCTGAGCTTTTTCCTTAGCTATTTCTATCGCCTTTCCTACAATCGAATCAACATCATTACCAATAACATCTAATGCATCAGCTGATATTGTTGTAAAATCAGAAATTCCAAGAAATCCAAATATTGTTCTTAAATATCTATCTCCCATCTCAAATGATGAATTTGGTTCCGAATCATATTGCCCACCTCTTGATACAATATTTACAGCTTTTTTATTAGTACACAAACCAACAGGACCTTTCTCAGTATACTTAAATGTTATTCCAACCACACAAATATAATCAATATATGCCTTTAATATAGCTGGAATACTTAAATTCCACATTGGTTCAGCAATAATATATTTGTCAACTTCTGCAAACTGATACGCATATTTTAATATTGGGTTTTTTTTACTATTTTCATTTTTAGGACCAAATACAATATTAATATCTTCTGATGATAATAACCCAATTTTTTCCTTGTATAAGTCTAACGTGATAATCTCATCTTCAGGGTGTTCATTCTTATATGTCTCAATAAATTCATCAGAAATCTTGAAAGTCCTTGATTCTCCCTCTGGTTTAGGATTTGCTTTAATGTACAATACCTTGCTCATTTTTTTATCTCCTTTAACAATATATTTTAATTCGATATAAGTTTTTTACCTAAATAAATATTTAATCACATTCTGCACTTTATAACTTTACTATGATATTTAAAACCAACTAAACTTATAGTCGGTTTTATATGCCACATTTATACTCTAAATAATGCAAAACTTCATTAGTACTACCTTCAAATACTATTCTATCAGCTTTTTTCTGTATTTGATATTTATACATTGGATCATAATAATCTTTTAAAAGAGTTTCTAGCCAGTTTTTATGTAGCGTCATATTCCCTGTTTTTATTTGTTCTTGGTATGCTTGTTCAAATAGATCTAATACTTTATTGAAGCGTATACCTCCAAGCCTTTTTTTGATTTTATTTATGCTGGTTCGTATATAATTTGCCCATTCTTCTAATCCTTTATTTACTGTATATACTTCATTGTAATTCTTTTGAGCTTGATAAACATATTCATCCATAGTAATTTTTACACGTTCTTCAAAAGGTACATTAACAAGTACTATCTTGCCCATATTAAAATACATGGCTAAAGGTTTAGGTATAAAACATCTACCTACATTCCTACCTTCATCCTCAAGTATTATATGTTTGTATCCTTTATTACGATGTCTAATAAGGGCGTAAGCAAGATTATTTTCAAAATTTATTTGAGTTGGCTGAGGAGTGATTTTATTACCAAATGATGAACCCCTATGATTAGCAATTCCTTCAAGGTCAATAGCATTCTTTAGCTTTTTTAACATAATAGTTTTACCAGCACCTGTAGAACCACTTAATAATATTGGTGTGCTTTTTTGATATGATGGTTGTAGCTGTGTTAATAAATAATTACGAAAGGCTTTATAACCACCTTCAAGTCTTTCTATTTCTTTACCAGTTACTTCAGTAATCCACTGTTGAGTAATCTTAGAGCGAAGCCCCCCTCTAAAACAGTAAATTATACTATCAGGGCATTTTTCTAAATAATCTATCCATGAATTTATACGTTCTTTTTTTATTTTCCCTGATACTAATTCGTGTCCTAATTTAATAGCTTCTTCATTTCCTTTTTCTTTATAACATATCCCTACTAAATGTCTTTCTTTATCATTCATTAACGGTAAATTAATAGCATTTATAAATGCACCTTTTTCATATTCTATTGGTGCACGTACATCAATAAGAGGAATTTCTTCTACTGCTATCTTTTCAAAATTACTAGTTGTAGGCAAATTCATTTATATCACCTTAATCAGTTTTTCAAATTGTTCACAAGTATGCCCAATTGATTCAAGAAATAACCCTGCTTCTGAAGTGATTTTCAAAAACTCTCCGACTCCTTCTTTTTTGACAATTACTAATAATCCACCTGACGTTTGAGCATCACATAAAATATGTCTTTGTTCTTCTGTCATCTCTTCAACTTTATGTCCATAGCTTTTAAAATTCTTCTTAGTACCACCTGATACACAATCCATATTCAAATATTTTTTTGTGTTAGGAAGCAATGGTACTTTCTCATAATTTATTATAGCAGAAATTCTACTGCCTTCACAAATTTCACCTAGGTGTCCTAAAAGTCCGAATCCAGTAACATCCGTTAACGCCACAACACTATCTAATGACGAAATATTTGCCCCTATCTTGTTCAAAGTAGTCATTGCCTTAATCGCAGGTTCAATATGCCCTGGTTCAATTTTTTTCTTTTTTTGTGCTGTTGTTAATATCCCTATTCCTAAAGGTTTTGTTAAGAATATTTCACAACCTGGTTTTGCTTTGTCATTCTTTTTTAAGTCACTATTATCAACAATCCCAGTTACAGCTAAACCATATATTGGTTCTGGAGAATCAATTGAATGTCCTCCTGCTAATGGTATCCTTGCATCGTCACAAACAGCTCGACCACCTTCAATAACTTCTCTAGCAATCTCAGGTGACAGTTTATTTACAGGCCATCCAAGTATAGATATAGCCATCAAAGGTTTACCCCCCATAGCATATATATCACTTATTGCATTAGTAGCTGCAATTTTACCAAAAGTAAATGGGTCATCTACAATTGGCATAAAAAAATCTGTAGTACTTAGCACTGAAGTTTCATTACCTAAATCATATGCTGCTGCATCGTCTTTCTTATCGTAACCTACTAACAGATTTGGATAGTTTATTTTGTCTTTTGAAGTTTTTAAAATTGTTTCTAATATTGATGGTGATATTTTACACCCACAACCAGCACCATGACTATATTCTGTTAATCTTATTTCACTCAATAGTATTTCCTCCTTGAATTAGACTATTTTACGCCTTCAACTAATAATTGATAAATTTGATAATTATGTAGTCTATACAGTAATCACTTTATCCGAACTCATCATTATAGAAACAATTTCTTCCATATCAGTTTTTCGTCCAACCTCTATACTATTCCCCAAATCATAATATGAAATACAAGTTCCACATCCTATTATCTCTACTCCTTTTGTATACAAGCCATCAAGAGCATCTAGAACTGTTGACCCTTTAGCTAACAATTTCACCCCAGCATTATAACATACGATAACATCTGGCAAATTATCAGATATCCATAGCTTCCTTAAAAAAGATCCCATTAATTTTTTACCTAATTCCATATCACCTTTCCCAAAAGATTCATTATTAATAACAATAGTTGTTTTCATTTTATTATCCTCCTAAAGCACTATTCGCTTTCACCAATTACATTGTTATTATATTTATATATTATTATTATGTCAATATTTTTGCAAATTCAAATCTGTATACTTATAGAAGTAGGCTTAAATACTAATTATCTGAAAAATGGGCGCATCGTGATACGCCCCTACAAAATATTTGTTGTTGTGATACGCCTCTGCAAAAGCTAAGGACAAAAGGGGCCTCGCCACGTTTGGAACGCGATTTGTCTCCTGCTGTTTTAATACTCTTAGTTAATTAAATTTGTACAATTGGTGCATATTTTAAATACTAATTATCTGAAAAATGGGCGCATCGTGATACGCCCCTACAAAATAT
>JBKGYG010000053.1:0-12329 GCA_046546235.1 Eubacteriales bacterium
TACAATTGGTACATGTTCTAAGTACCAATTATTTGAAAAGTAGCACTTTGCTAATCAATTAAAAAAATGGGCGCATCGTGATACGCCCCTACAAATAATTTGTGTGTTTTGATATGTTTATTCAAAAAAATGGGCGCATCGTGATACGCCCCTACTAATAATTTGTGTGTTTTGATATGTTTATTCAACCACAAAGGACAATAAAAATATGACTTTTTCACTGGTCTCGAATCGTCCCCTTATGTTGCTTGATATTTTCTATAAAACTAGCACCGTATTTTTCATATTTATGTATCCCTACACCTTTTATTGTTAACATATCTTGTTCTGTTATTGGTAACTTTTTTGCCATTTCTTTAAGAGTTGAATCATGAAATATTACAAAAGGTGGAACATTTTCTTTTTCTGCTATTTCCTTACGTAACACCCTTAATGATTCAAATAATTCATCATCTTGTTTTTGTTGAACTTGTTTAAGAACAGGTTTTTCTACTTTAAGTTTATCTTTTAACACTAAAAAAGCTTTTTCTTCTAACTTTAATACAGGATACTGATCCTCAGTAGTCCTTATATATTTTTCAGCAACTAACATATTTATTATATCTTGAATATTTTTTATAGAATATTTCCTCATAATACTATATGTAGAAAGCTTATCAAAAGCATATTTATAAACTTCTTTACTCTTTGACCCTTTCAATACTTTTGCGACTAAAGTTGTTCCAAACCGTTGCTTCATTCTATAAATACAAGAAAATATTTTTTGCGCCTCTATAGTAATATCCTCGTATTCAATATCTTGATTACAATTACTACAATTACCACATTCATTAGCTATATAAACTTCACCAAAATACTCTAAAATATATTTTCTAACACAAGTAGTTATATAGCAATAGTCAACCATTTTTTGTAATTGCTCGTATTTTATTTTTTTCCTCTCAGCTGTACTTTCATCTAAGTGTTCTATCATATATTTTTGAATTTGGATATCTTGAGGTTGAAAAAATAATATACATTCGCTATCTTCTCCATCTCTGCCAGCACGTCCAGCTTCTTGATAATAAGCTTCTATATTTTTGGGCATATTATAGTGAAATACAAAACGAATATTAGACTTATCAATACCCATCCCAAAAGCATTTGTTGCTACCATAATGGTTATCTTATCATATAAAAATGCTTCTTGATTTTTTATTCTTTGCATATCACTTAGACCTGCATGATATTTTCCTGCATTGCATTTTTTAAGCTTTAGATAATTATATACCTGTTCCACTTGTTTCCTTGTTGAACAATATATTATCCCTGATTCATGAGGCCTTTTATTAATATAATCTAAAATATATTGTTCTCTTTTTGCACCTCTTATTACTTTAAAGTTCAGATTTTCTCTGTCAAATCCTTGGACGAATATCTTAGGTTGTTTTAAATCTAATAAGTCAATAATATCTTCTCTTACTTTAGGTGTTGCAGTGGCTGTAAATGCACTAACTACTGGTCTATTCTCTAAATTATTGATAAACTGACTTATAGTTACATAGCTTGGACGAAAATCATGTCCCCAATGAGAAACACAATGAGCTTCATCAATTGCTATTTGACTAATATTCAAACTACAAAACCTATTAACAACTGTCTCATTTTCTAATCTTTCAGGAGCTATATATACTATTTTATACTTACCCTTTTCAAGTCCTATCATCCTATGATTATACTCACTAATATCCAATGAACTATTGATAAAAGTTGCTGGTATCCCAATAGTTTTAAGAACATCAACTTGATCCTTCATCAAAGAAATCAATGGTGATATAACAATTGTAATACCTTCTAACATCATAGCAGAAATCTGATAACATATTGATTTTCCGCCCCCTGTAGGCATTATTACCAAAGAATCGTTCCCTGCTATTATAGTATTAATAATATCGTCCTGCCCTTTACGAAAAGTTGAATACCCATAATACTCTTTTAATAAAACATTAATATCTTTCACTTAACCCACCCTCTGTTAGAACATTAATTAACACTTATTATAAATTTACGATTACGACTACCATCAAACTCGCAAAAATATATTCCTTGCCAAGTTCCAAGTAATAATTCCCCTTTTTCAACAATTACAGTTACACTACTTCCCATTAAACTTGCTTTTATATGAGCTGCTGAATTACCTTCCATATGTGCATAACTATTGTCAAATGGTATAACTTCATTTAAAGTTTTTGTCATATCTTTAACCACATCTGGGTCTGCATTTTCATTTATTGTAACACCTGCTGTTGTGTGAGGAATATACACAACACATAATCCATTTTCAACTCCACTATCCCTCACAGTTTGTCGTACAGAAGAGGTAATATCTTTAAATTCAACTTTTTGTATGGTGTTAATATTAACTTTCTTAATAAACATCTTTTAACCTTCCTCCCTTTTCTTTAATAATGCTAAATGCTCTTTTAACTTTTTTTCATAACCTTGATCTGTAAATTTATAATACATATTCCCTGCTAATTCATCAGGCAAATATTGCTGTTTAACATAATGATTAGGATAATCATGTGCATAAAGATAATTTACACCATGACCTAAATCCTTAGCCCCTTTATAATGAGCGTCTCTTAAATGTGTCGGTATAGAATCAATCTTAATGTTTTTTACATCCTGATATGCTTTATCAATAGCAATAATAGCTGCATTACTTTTTGGAGCACTTGCTACATAGGCAACTGCTTGAGCCAATATAATTCTCCCTTCTGGCATACCTATAAAATCAATTGCCCAAGCTGCAGATACTGCTATTTGTAGCGCCCTAGGATCTGCATTCCCTACATCTTCTGACGCACATATAACTATTCTCCTTGCAATAAACTTTGGATCTTCCCCCGCATATAACATCCTCGCCAAATAGTAAATTGCAGCATCAGGGTCAGAACCTCTCATGCTCTTTATAAATGCAGAAATAGTATCATAATGATTATCGCCACCCTTATCATATTGTATGGCTCTTCTTTGAATACATTCTTCTGCTACATCCAATGCGATATGTATTTGTCCATTTTCATTAGGCTGTGTTGTTAAAACTCCTAATTCTATAGCATTAAGAGCAGCTCTAGCATCTCCATTAGCCACATCCGCTAAAAAATCTACTGCTTCATCATCTACTATTGCATTATATATTCCTAACCCATTTTCTTTATCTACCAATGATCTGTTAATAACTTTTTTAATATCTTCCTTTGTTAATAATTTTAATTGAAAAATTCTAGATCGAGACACCAAAGCATTATTAACTTCAAAATAAGGATTTTCAGTAGTTGCACCAATTAAAATAATCGTGCCATCTTCTACATACGGTAATAATGCATCTTGTTGAGCCTTATTAAACCTGTGAATCTCATCAATAAATAGTATTGTTTTTTTGCTATACATTCCTAGATAATTTTTAGCCTCTTCAATTACATTTTGTATATCTTTTTTGCCTGCTATGGTAGCATTAAGCTGTGTAAATTGGGATTCTGTTGTATTAGCTATAACTTTTGCTAAAGTTGTCTTTCCCGTCCCTGGTGGTCCATAAAATATTATTGAACCTAATTTATCTGCTTTTATAGCTCTGTATAATAACTTGCCTTTACCTATTATATGCTCTTGTCCAACTACTTCATCAAGAGTCTTTGGACGCATTCTTGCAGCCAAAGGCGCTTCTGTTTCTAAAGTTTTTTCTCTCATCATATCAAACATATCCATTGTATCTTCTCCCTTCTATAGTTGTGCCGCATTCATTAACGCAGGTACTATTTGTTTTTTTCTAGAGAATACCCCAGATAGATAAATACTATTTTCTTTTGCTCTAATTTTAAACGCATTCCTAGCTATCCACTTTTCTTTTCCATATATAATTATTTCTGAACCACCGATTATTATATTTGTTACCATAAGAACAACCAAATCAATTTCTTCTTCTTTACAAATCTCTTCAACTTTTTCCCTAAGAGTAGGAAGCAAATTACTTATGCCTCTAAAATCCCCTGTATTTATTTGAGATATCATTACTCGGTATTTCCCCATAATAAAATGTTTCATATCTTTTGTAATAATATCTTCTGCTGTTTCATTTCCAATTGCAGTACCAGCAATAATCATATCCATACCATATTTTTCAATATTAACCTCTGCAATTTCACCTAATTTTTCAGCTGCCTTTTTATCCTGTTCTGTACAAGTAGGGGAGTTAAATAACAATGTATCAGAAAGAATAGAACTTAACATTATCCCTGCAATATGTTTTGGTATTTCTATTTTATGTTCCTCATATAACGACAGAATAATTGTAGCTGTACAACCTACAGGCTCTGCTCTAAAATACAAAGGTGCCATTGTTTGAATATTAGCTATACGATGATGATCTATGACTTCTATTATATCTGTTTCCTCTATACCTTTTATAGATTGTCCATATTCATTATGGTCTACAAGAATAACTTTCTTACGATTTACTTTTAGCAAATCACTTCTTGATAATAAACCTTTAATTCTCCCTCGTTCATCTACAACAGGAAAACTCCGATGATTAGAAGCAATTATCTGTTCTTTTACTTCCTCAATCGAATCATTTAGGTCGAAATATTCAAGCATCTTTTTATTGACCATGCTTTCAATTGGGACTGTTTTTGATATTAATTTTACTATATTAAAGATTGATGACTCAACTAATAAAACAACTCCATTATATTCATTTGGTATATCAATCTCACAATTTGCTTTATCTTTTGTAGATACAATAACACATGATGCACCACTTTTAAAAGCTCTTTGAATATAATTATTATTTTCTCCTACAATAATGATATCACCATTATTCAAGTGATTCTCTGTAGTTGTTTCTGACAATGTATAAACTTCTCCTTTTATATATTCATTAGAATATTCTCCGTATAATTTGTCTGCTTCTAAAACATCAACTATATTATTAAAAGGAGTCTTAGTTTCTTTTAAGCTATCTTTACAAACTGTTCCAATTAGATTTGGATAAAGGTCAGGTAATGTAATTACACCAATTAATCTTCCTACACTATCAACTACAGGAGTTAAATGTTTGTTTTTATTTACTGTTATATCAGCTACTTTCATTATTGATGCATCTTTTTTAACAGCCTCAATAGGTCTAAGAAACAAATCTTTAACTTGCATTTTTATTTCTTCTATAAGAATAGGTAACTCAACATCAAAATAATTTAGTACATATAGAGTTTCTTTATTGGGAGCCCCTAACCTAGCAGGAATTATATTATCATGCCCTAATTGTTTTTTTAGATATGAATATGCAATTGCTGAGCAAATTGAATCTGTATCCGGATTACGATGACCAAAAACATAAATATTATCCATATTATCTCCTTAATCTTTCTATTATTTGTGATTAATTATAGCATATTTCTATTGTTTCTACTAAAAAGTATTGACAAATATCTTATTAAATAATATAGTAGTTCTATATAGTACCACTAATAGATGAGGTGAAAAGATGGATTTAATCGAAGCTTTTAAAACAGTTGGTTTCACAAAGCAAGAGACAGAAATCTATCTAACACTAAGTGAACATGGTGAATTATCTGGTTATGAAGCAGCTAAATTATCAGGCATATCAAGATCTAACGCTTATGCCACTTTATCTAGTCTTGTAGATAAAGGAGGAGCATTTACTGTAGAAGGGCAACCAAAAAAGTATGTGGCAACTCCAAAAGAAGAATTGCTTTTAAATGCAAAACGATGGTTTAATAAAGTTATTAATTTTATTGACAAAAAAGTTGTATATAGTCCACAGAAAAATGAGCCTTATGTTACTATAACTAGGCAAGAACATATTATTAATAAAATCCAAAATATGTTATTATTAACAACACAACATCTTTATTTTTCTGCTGACATTAGTATAATAAATCTTTTTCTAGATACTTTAAAAGAAATTGCTAATCATAAAAAGGTTGTCATTTTATGTGACGAAAAAATAACTATTCCAAATATAATTAGCTATAAAACAAAAACCATAAGTTCACTAAAGCTTATTGTAGATACAAATGCTGTCATAACAGGTACTCTAGAACAATGTTTATATTCAAAAAGCTTAACATTAGTTCAATTAATTCGAGAAGCTTTGATGAACGAAATCAAATTAATACAATATGAAAGATAAGGAAGGAGAATTACAAATGTTAAATGAGCATAATCATGTAACAAAGAAATTAAACTTTTATGGAAATACTAACCCAGTAGATTTAATCAAAACATATGGAAGTGCATTATACGTATATAATGAAAATATTTTTAGAGAACGATGTCGCGAACTTAAAAACTTGGTAACTTATCCTAACTTTACTGTAAACTATTCAGTTAAAGCTAATAGTAATTTGTCATTACTAAAAATAGCTTGTGAGGAAGGTCTAAACGTTGATGCAATGAGCCCTGGTGAGATTTTTGTGAATCTTGAAGCTGGTTTTGCGCCTGAACAGATTCTTTATATAAGTAATAATGTTTCAAAAGAAGAAATGCAATATGCTATTGATAAAGGCGTATTAACAAGTGTTGATTCCGTTTCTCAATTAAGACAATATGGTGAATTAAACCCTAGTGGAAATATCTGTATCCGTTTTAACCCTGGTGTTGGTGCAGGCCATCATGAAAAAGTTGTAACAGGTGGTAAAAAGACTAAATTTGGTGTTGATCCAAACTTCATTCCAGAAGTTAAAGAAATTCTTCAAAAATACAACTTAAAATTAGTTGGAATTAATCAACATATTGGATCATTATTTATGGAAGGCACAAAATACGTAGAAGGGGTTCAATCTATTCTATCAATCGCTGAACAATTTGATGACCTTGAATTTGTTGACCTTGGTGGAGGCTTTGGTATTCCTTATCACAAGCAAACTAATGAACCAAGATTGGATTTAAAATCATTAGGAAAACAATTAGATGAAGTACTTAAAAATTGGGTTGATAAATATGGCAAAAAAATCACTTTCAAAATAGAACCTGGCCGTTATATTGCAGGAGAATCAGGTGTGATTCTAGGTACGGTCCATACAACCAAATTTAACTATGATAACAAATATATTGGTACTGATATCGGCTTCAATATATTAAAACGTCCAGTAATGTATGATTCACATCACGATATTGAAGTTTACCGTGACAATAATAATAAATCAACTAAATATGAATTTGTTACTATCGTAGGTAACATCTGTGAAAGTGGAGATATTCTAGCAAAAGACAGAGAATTACCTGAAATATTTGAAGGAGATGTAATAGGAGTTCTTGACTCAGGCGCTTACGGATATTGTATGGCATCCAACTATAATAATCGTTTAAGACCAGCCGAAGTTCTTATTCAAGAAAACGGAACACCAAAATTAATACGTCGTAGAGATACTTTAGAAGATTTAATGAGAAATTTTGATTGTTAGTCTACAAACTAAGGCGCATATAAAATGCGCCTTTATTAAATATTGTCAGGTATATATCCTTTGAATTGTGCTTTATATAATTTAGAGTAAATCCCGTCTTGCTCTAACAAAACTTCATGACTTCCTTTTTCTTTAATACCTTCTTCTGTAACAACCACAATCTCATCAGCATGTTTAATTGTTGATAATCTATGCGCAATGACTAAAGTAGTTCTTCCTTTTGATAACTTCTCTAAAGCTCTTTGTATCTTTATTTCTGTTTCATTATCCAGTGCTGATGTTGCTTCATCCAATATAAGTATTGGTGGATTCTTTAAAAACACTCTTGCTATACTTATCCTTTGCTTCTGCCCTCCAGATAAACGAATACCTCTTTCCCCTACTTGAGTATCATATCCTTTTGGCAAACTCATAATAAACTCATGTATCTCTGCCTTATTAGCTGCTTCTATTATTTCATCCTCTGTAGCATCAACTCTACCATATTGAATATTATCTCTAATTGTACCAGCAAATAAAAATACATCTTGTTGAACCATTCCAATATTACTTCTTAATGAATTTAATTTTATATCTTGTATATTTATCCCATCTACTTTAACTACCCCTTCACTAACATCATAAAATCTAGGAATTAATTGACAAATAGTAGACTTGCCACCACCTGATGGTCCCACTAATGCTAAAGTCTGCCCTTTGTTTATAGTTAAAGTGAAATTATGAAGAACTTTTTCATTATTATCGTAAGAAAAAGTCACTCCATCAAATCCGATATCTCCTTTTACATAATCTAATTCAATAGCATCTTTTTTATCCAAAATCGAAGGTTCTATATCCATAATATCAATAAATCTCTCAAACCCTGTCATACCAGATTCAAACTGTTGAACAAAATTAGTCAATCTACGAATAGGTTGCAAAAAAGAGTTTATATATAATGTAAAAGCTATAAGTTCAGGGTATCCCATATCACCAATCATAATAAAATAACCACCAACTCCCAAAACAATTACATTTAACGAGTTAGTCATAAAATTCATCCCACTCATAAAAATACCCATATTTTTATAAGCTACATTTTTAGACAACTTAAAAGCATCATTCCCCTTTTTGAATTTCCCAATTTCATAATTTTCATTAGCAAATGCCTTAGCTACACGAATCCCTGATATACTACTTTCAAGAGAGGCATTTATCTTAGCTGTTTTCTTTTTGACTTCTTTAAAAGCTTTTGACATCTTTTTACGTTGAATTATAACAAACCATATAAGGATGGGTACCACACAGTATACCACTAGCGCAAGCTTCCAATGGATGAACATAAGAGCAAAAAACGAACCAATAATCATAACGAGAGATAAGAAAATATCCTCTGGTCCATGATGAGCAAGCTCTGTAATCTCAAATAAATCATTAACTACTCTTGACATTATATGACCTGTTCTATTCTTATCGTAGAATTTAAATGGCAATTTTTGCAAATGACTAAATAAGTCTTTTCTCATATCGTATTCAATTCTTACACCTAATATATGTCCCCAGTAATTAACTATATATTCAAAAATACCTCTTATAACATATAATCCAATCAAAACCAATATAAATATAAAAAAGGGTTTATATACTTTGTTAGGCAAAAGACTTTGTAATGCATACCTTGACATCATAGGAAATGATAAATCAATCATCGCAATAACAAATGCACAAAAAAGATCTAATGCAAATAGTTTCTTATGTGGTTTATAGTAGCCCATAAATCTATGTAATATTTTTTTACTATTATTTTTCATAGTATCACCTCTCTATAGCATAACAAGCTTTAATCTATCTTCTAGGGTATCAAAACAAATATTATAGCATGGTTTTTATCATGATACAATATAAATCGTTTTGGAAAAAATTAGTATCATCATGCATTATAAAAATTGGAGGTAATATATGAGTTTTATTTCTTTACTATTTATTGCCATAGCATTAGCTTCAGATGCTTTTGCAGCTGCTGTTACTTTTGGATTAACAAAAAAACTAAATATAAAAAAGGCTACTATAATCTCCTTGTTCTTTGGAGGCTTCCAAGGATTTATGACATTTTTAGGTTGGTTTTGTTGTCTTTTTTTTAGAGATATTATAGAATCATTCGATCATTGGATTGCTTTTGGTTTGTTAACAGCAATAGCTATAAATATGATAATACATGGAAAAGATACAAAAAGAAAAGTAATAGCACTAACTTTAACTTCACTATGTATTATTTCAACCGCCACTAGTATAGATGCTCTAGCTACAGGTGTAAGTTTTTCTGTTTTAAATATAAATATATTATCTCCAGCTAGTATAATAGGAATTATAACATTTTTGGTATCATTTATAGGAATTTATCTTGGAAAAAAACTAAAACGAGTAATTAAAAATGAAGCAAGATTGTATTATTTATCTGGTGGTATACTTATAATCATTGCTTTTCAAATATTATTTGAGCACCTGCTATAATTTTATTATATACTACTATTAAGAATCTTTATGTTCTGCTTCAAATGTCTTTCTTTTGTCATACTTACCAAAGAAGTTGTAACTTTGTTATTATCAACCAAGAACTTTAAAGCAACCTCAAGAGGATTGTCTAATTTCTTTATCTTATTCAATGCCTTAGTCATTATCTCTTTATTTGTAAAAAAAGGATTAAAACGCCTAATATCATTTTTGCTAAGATTATAATCTGTATTTACCTTCCCAGATAATAAACCTTGTGCTAAAGGACTATACGCAATAAACCCAATTTTTCTTTCATTGCAAAATGGCAATACCTCTTTTTCTACATCTCTTTGTAACCAATTGTATTCACTTTGAAGTGAAGTAATATTTGAATAATGTAACGCTTCAACCATTTCATCTTTATTAAGATTAGAAACACCTATCTCTCTAATAACTCCTTCCTCTCTCAATCTATTAAGTGTTGAAAACGTCTCTTCAAAAGACGTTTTATTATCATTCCAATGCAGTTGGTATAAATCAATATAATCTGTCTTAAGTCGTTTTAAACTCTGTTCAATCTCTCGCAATATACTATCCCTACTTATATCATGTCTTACATCACCTTGATTCCATACCAAACCAAACTTCGTTGCAATTATAATATTTTTCCTGACATAACTAAGCTCTTCACCTATTATCTCCTCTGATTTTCCCAAACCATAGATAGGAGCAGTATCAAAAAAATTAATTCCTGATTCATAAGCTAGCTGTAATGTTTTCCTACTTTGCCCTTCATTAACTCCTTGCCAACCTTTTTGACCTAATGCCCAGCCACCATATCCAATAACAGACACTTTTTGTTCTATATTTCCTAGTTTTCTATAAATCATTATTCTGCCCCTTTGTTTTTATAAACGATTTCCCCATTTTTTATTGTGTATTTTATATCTATATTATCATCAAATACAACTAAATCAGCCTTTTTACCCAAGGCGATACTTCCTCTATCTTCTAATCCTATTGCTTTAGCAGGATTCTCTGTTACTGCTAGTATAATTTCTTCTATTAGTAGATTGGTTGATTCTTTAACATTCTTTATAGCTTTATTAAGAGTTAAAACACTACCTGCTATTGTTCCATCTTCCATAGATATTAATTCTTTTTCTTTTCTTATCTTTAATTCTTTCAATAAATAATATCCATCTTCTAACCCGCCTGCTAATACACAATCCGAAATCAAAATAACCGAATCCACACCTTTTAATTTATAAACCATATTATAAATACTGGGATGCAGATGCTTATTATCTGCGATAATTTCAACGTAACAAGGTTTCATTAGTGCTGCTAAAGATAGTCCTGGTTTTCTATGATGAAAGGAAGTCATTGCATTAAATAAATGAGTACAATAACTTACCCCTTTATCAAAAACTTCTACTGCTTCCTCATAAGATGCATTAGAATGTCCTATAGATAATACAATATCACTATTGCGTTTCAAATTATTTACCAATACTATTCCATTATTAGCTTCTGGTGCTAAGGTTATAATCTTTATAATATCTTGATTCTTTATTATCCAATCCTCTTGTAACGACTTAATATATTTTTTATTCTGAGCTCCAGCTTTATCCTTATTTATTAACGGTCCTTCCATATGTATTCCAATGGGCTCTGAATAATTACTACCATACATTCTTACCGATGAAATAACTCTTTCAATTTCTTCTATTGGAGCTGTTAAGGTAGTTGGCAAAAAACTTGTTACCCCATAAGAAGGTAACAATCTAGAAACGCCCTCTAAAGCTTTATCTGTTTCCTCCATAAAATCAAAGCCCGCAAAACCATGAATATGTAAGTCTATAAATCCAGCAGATACATATGCGCCATTCACACTGATAACTTCATCTATATCCTGAAGATCTATATCATTACCTATCTTAAGTATATTTTTATCAAAAACAATATTATAATCATTATATTTTTTACCGTTTTTTAATATTGTTGCATTTATTAGAGCTTTTTTCATAATTTACCTCCGTTTTTAAGCAACATATTTCACTAAATATGATATCATACATTAATCTTTTTTAAAATCCTCTGAAAAGGACAAAAGTGGCTTCGCCACGTTCGCAACGCGATTTGTCCCAGCTGATTGAATACTGTTAACTAATTAAACTTGTACAATTGGTACATGTTTTAAGTTCCAATTATCTCAAAAGTAGCACTTTCCTAATTAAGGACAAAAGTGGCTTCGCCACGTTCGCAACGCGATTTGTCCCAGCTGATTGAATACTGTTAACTAATTAAACTTGTACAATTGGTACATGTTTTAAGTACCAATTATCTCAAAAGTAGCACTTTCCTAATTAAGGACAAAAGTGGCTT
>JBKGYG010000054.1:0-12204 GCA_046546235.1 Eubacteriales bacterium
TCTTTAAGTAAATTAGCCATTTCTATTGCAGTTACTGCTGCTTCATATCCTTTATTGCCCGCTTTTGTTCCTGCTCTTTCTATGGCTTGTTCTATAGTATCTGTTGTTAGCACCCCAAATATTATAGGAAGTTCTGTTTCTAAGCTAACACTTGCAATTCCTTTTGCCACTTCGTTTGATACATAATCAAAATGTGGTGTAGCTCCTCTAATAACTGCTCCTAAACATAAAACTCCATTATATTTATTTGTCTTAGCCATTTTTTTAGCAACTAAAGGCATCTCAAAAGCTCCTGGCACCCAAGTAATCTCTATATCTTCTTCTTTAACTCCATGCCTTTTAAGACCGTCCAAAGCTCCTGTTAATAATTTCCCACCAATAAATTCATTGAATCTCCCTACTATAATCCCATACTTCTGTCCTTCTGCTATTAATTTACCTTCATATACTTTCATTTTATTGTTCCTCCTTAAATTTTAACATATGTCCCATTTTGTCTTTTTTAGTTTTAAGATAGAATTCATTTCTCTCATTGTGGTTGGTCTGAATAGAAACCCTTTCCACTATTTCAATACCATAGCCTGATAATCCTGAAAGTTTTTTAGGATTATTAGTCATTAATCTTACTTTTTTTACTCCTAAGTCAGCTAAAATCTGTGCTCCTATGCCATAATCCCTCATATCCTCTGGAAAACCTAAAGCCAGATTAGCCTCTACTGTATCCATCCCTTCATCTTGCAATGAATACGCCTTGATTTTATTAATTAGTCCTATTCCTCGACCTTCTTGTCTCATGTACAATAAAATTCCTCGGCCTTCTTCTTCAATCTTCTTAACTGCTGCTGCAAACTGTTCTCCACAATCACACCTTAATGAACCAAAAGCATCTCCTGTAAGACATTCTGAGTGAACTCTAATAAGTACAGGCTCTCCATTTCCTACATCTCCTTTTACTAATGCCACATGATGTTCTCCATTGAGTTTATTGATAAAGCCAACCAACTCAAAATCTCCATATTTGGTTGGCAAAGAGGCATTCGCTACTCTTTCAACTAACATCTCATGCTCTCTTCTATACTCTATTAAATCTGCTATTGTTATAATTTTTAAGTTATGTTTTCTAACAAATTCCATCAATTGAGGGACTCTAGCCATTGTTCCATCTTCGTCCATGACTTCACAAATAACTCCTGCTGGATATAAACCTGCAAGTCTTGCTAAATCAACTGCTGCCTCAGTATGCCCAGCTCTTTTTAATACTCCTCCCTCTTTAGCTACAAGCGGAAATACATGTCCAGGTTTTGTGAATTCTGATGGTTTAGCATCTTTTTCTAATAATTTCTGGATTGTTAAAGCTCGTTCCACGGCTGAGATGCCAGTAGTTGTATTAACATGATCAACCGAAACAGTAAAAGCAGTCTCTTTTGGATCTGTATTATTTGATACCATAGGTAAAATATCTAAATTTGTTAATCTTTCCTTTGTCATAGGTGTACAAATTAATCCTCTACCGTATGTTGCCATAAAATTAACAGCTTGTGTTGTTACTTTTTCGGCTGCCATAAGTAGATCCCCTTCATTCTCTCGATCTTCATCATCTACAACAACAATCATTTTCCCAGCTTTAATATCTTCGATTGCTTCTTCTATAGTATTAAACTTCATTTTAGCCCTCCTCTTTTTTATGTTAATTAGTTTATGCAAATCCATTATCTTTTAAAAAGTTAATATCTATTTTACTAGATTTTTGCATCTCAACTTCTTCATATTTTACTAGCCTCTCAATATATTTGCCAACCATATCACATTCTAGATTAACTTCTTCTCCTATGCCCTTAACAAGTAAAGTTGTTTCATCCCTAGTAAGAGGAATGATAGATACCTTGAAATATTTTTCATTTACTTCTGCAACAGTCAAACTAGTACCATCAATTGCAATAGAACCTTTTTCAACGATATATTTTAATATACTAGCTGTTGTTTCTATAGTTACCCAAGTTGCATTATCCTCTTCTTCTATGTTTTTTATATGTCCTATTCCATCAATATGTCCTGATACAATATGTCCTCCTAATCTATCACCTAATTTTAATGCTCTTTCTAAATTTACTTTGCTCCCATATTTTAGATTTTTTAAATTACTTCTTCTCATAGTTTCAGGCATAACGTCAATTGCAAATGTATCTTTACTATGTTTTATTACCGTTAGACAAACTCCATTTGTACAAATACTATCTCCAATCTTTATATCTTCTAGTATCTTTTTGGCTTTAATAGTTATTTGTGCTGACTTTGCACCTTTAATAATTGTCTGTACTTCTCCGATTTCTTCAATTAATCCTGTAAATATTTTTAATCTCCTCCTTTCTGTATATATCCTTCAATCATTATATCTTCTTTAAATTTATTTATATTTAACCCCTTTAAAGTTATAGCATCATCTATACATTCTATTCCTTTTCCTCCTATTGGAGTTTTTGCTTCTTCTCCTCCTATAATCTTTGGAGCAATAAATGCTAAAACTTTATCAATTACACCTTCTTTTATACAACTATAATTAAGTGTTGCACCACCTTCAATTAATACACTATCAATGCCCTTTTCCCCTAGTTTTTGCATTAAAAATCTTAAATCTACCTTGTTATCTTTTAGAGGAGTTATAAGCATATCTGCTCCTTTATCCTGAAATGCTTTAATTTTTTCTTTAGACACTTTCTCTGTTGTTGCAATAATTGTTTTTGCTTTGGATTGGACATTTAAAACATTTGAATCAATGGGTGTTCTCCCCTTTGTATCAACAATAATTCTTACAGGGTCTAATGTTTTTTTATTATTCAACCTTGTTGTAAGTTTTGGGTTATCTGCTAAAACGGTACCAACTCCAACCATTATACTAGACACTTTGTGCCTTAGTTTATGCACATATTCTCTAGAATACTCATTAGTAATCCACTTTGAATCTCCTGTAAATGTTGATATCTTACCGTCAAGAGTCATAGCAGTTTTCATAATGGAAAAAGGACGTTTTGTAGTAATATATTTGATAAATATTTCATTTAGTTTTATAATATCCTCCTCTAACACTCCTGCAATAACTTCTATACCATTATCTTTTAATATCTTTATCCCATTGCCTGATACAACAGGATTAGGGTCTTTCATACCTATTATAACTTTTTTTAGTTTCTTTTCTACAATTGCTTTAGCACATGGAGGAGTTTTACCATAATGAGAACAGGGTTCTAATGTTACATACATAGTTGCCCCTTCAACATTTTCATTAGCTTTTTTAATAGCATTTATTTCTGCATGAGGTCCACCAAAATATTCATGATATCCTTCTCCAATTATTTTATCCTCTTTTACAATAACTGCTCCTACTAAAGGATTCGGTCTAGTATATCCAATCCCCTTTTTTGCAAGTTCGACTGCTCTATACATATACTTAATATCCATTTTTTAATCCACCTCCAAATACGCATCCATTAGAAAGTCATCAATTAAGTTTGTCCCAGCTGTTCTATACTCTTAACTAATTAATGTTATACAATTGCTACATGTTTTAAGTGCCAATTATTTGAAAATAGCACTTCCCTAATTAATAAAAAGCATTTTAAAAAGCCCTGAAGATATCTTCAGGGCTATACTCATCATAATTAAGTATCATTATTAATTATTCCTTCTTCCATCCAGACTATACTGTCGGTCTTGGAATTTCACCAAGTCAACCACAAAGTGGTTCGCGGACTATACCGCCGGTCGGGAATTACACCCTGCCCTGAAGGTTCTTATATTATATTTAATTTATCTATAATATAAATTATCATATACATCAAAAAAAGTCAATTGATATTTGATGATAAAGTTACGACCTATCCGTCCATATTTATTATTATACTAACTTACATAACCAACTGTTATTCGCTTAATACTAGTTCCTATCTCTTCACTTTCCTTTAAGTCTATTTTCACTTTTTAATTGTTCATATGTAATTCCATATTTATATGCTATATCACGAGCAAAACTTTTACCTTGAGGTTTAGATATTTTTGTCTTATAAGAACGTTTTCCGTTTTCTAGCCCCATAACAATACTTACAGATTTATATTCTGAATCTACATCTTTATTAATTTCATCAACTGACTCTGCAAGTTCGTGAATATGAGTATTAAAGCATGTTCTTACTCCTATATCACATAGATATTTTAATACATCTTTTGCAATATAAAGTGATTCCGTATGGCTTGTAGTAGCAAATGACTCATTAAATAGGATCACTGTATCCTTTGTTGCATTTTTACAAATCTCGCTTAGCCTCTTAGCTTCTTCCCCAAGCCTACCCATTTCAACAGTCTTATTCTCATCTGCAGGAAAATGAGTAAAAATATTATCACATAGACTCATTCTTCCCTTAGAACATGGAATAAAAACACCGCTGTTAAATAACAAAAATGCCAAACCAATACCCTGGGTAAAAATCGTTTTACCACCACGATTTGGGCCTGTTAAAATATATACCCTATTCTCTTTAGAAAAGACTAATTCATTCTTTACAATATCATTTTCCATATTATTCTTTAAGTAAAATAAAGCTA
This sequence comes from Eubacteriales bacterium, assembly GCA_046546235.1. Taxonomy (GTDB): domain Bacteria; phylum Bacillota; class Clostridia; order Lachnospirales; family DSM-24629; genus JBKGYG01. The sequence goes on from JBKGYG010000054.1 coordinate 4,597, forward strand.
ACTTGATATTATAAAAATCTTGCAAGTTACATTCTCCTTGAACTTTTTCAATTTCACCCATTGTAGTTGGAAGACCCAAATCATTAATTTTCTTTTCTAATTCAATAAATCGCAGATAAAACCTTATCTGATCAGACAACTTTACTAGAGCATACCCACTTACATTGACATATTTTTGTAGTGTATCTTTTAGATCTTTTACATTTTTACTTAACATATCTTCTATCAATTTTGTTAAATTATTCATTACAGGATTAACATCCTGACCAAATGGATGTGTTAATAGAGACATTCCCGAGTTTCCGTTTGATGGCGTATTTAACATTTTTTCTAATCCTTTATCAACATTTTCGTTAGGTGGTGTTGAAAAAGCCATATCATCAAATGACTCTAATAGGCCTTCCTGCTTTTCTTTGTGATAATTTAAAAACCTTTTTAAAAACGTCATTTCTTTAAAATACTTATTGTTAATAGATACAATTCCTACTTCTTTAGGATATAGCTCCTTATCTAAGTTTATCCCTAAAGATATACTTTTTATTGTTGACATATCATAGCCTATATTCTTTATATCTTCTTGGAATTCATCAAACCCACTATCATTATATATTCCGTTTATGTAATCTTTTAACTTATTTAGCCCTTCCGAAAGTATGTTTGAATCATCTATACACTTTTTAAGTTTGATTATACATTCTATGTATGTTTCCAGCTCTCTCAATCTACTTACAAGATCCCATATACTTGCTTTATCCCAACTTTTTTTATTTTGCTTAAATCTCGCTAAAAAATCAATCTTAATTAATATATCTTCTACTTCTTTACAGAAATCAGGAGATTTTTTTAAATCATTATAAATAGAATTACGATATCTTATTACTTCTACATCATTTGGAATAGCAGTTAATAATCTTTTCATATTTTTACGTTCAATTTCTCCATTACATAACTCAGAACAAATATAATCAATGGAAAGATCATTACAGGTTATTCCACTAAGTACTTGAAAACAATTTTCTTTCCCCTCTGGAAATAAGAGGCTAAACTCATTAATTGATTGCATTGCTTTTCTCTCCTTCATAAACGACTAATTAGAAGACAAAAGGGACGTTTCAACTGTCACTTGATGGCTTTTTCGGCAATTGACCTTCCTAGTCCTAAAACTCTCTCCAATTGACGAATACTTCCCCCTATCTCATTGTATAATTACTTTTATCATTTGATTTCTTTCATCTAAGCTATGGATTCAATTGTAACCTATTTACTACTATACATTCAATACCTACATAAACAAATTTTTGATTTATTATTATTTATTTGCAAACATATACCTCTTAAGCAGTGGGCTTTTGATGATTCTAATAGCCCTTTATATCAAAAATTTAAAACTGATAAGCTTCCAATTATTTTAAAGTTTGAAAAACAGGATTATCGTCTTCTTTTAGCCTACTATAAGTACAAATATGATAAAGAGACTAAACCTGTTAAGCGTCGTAATGGAAAGTTTATTCCCGAAGATATTCTCTGTCCTCGTTGTGGTGCTCCTCATCATTATCTTTATAATAATAATGGTGGTAATGGTCAATACTAGTGTAAAATCTGTGGGCAAACTTTTATTACTGGTGAGCAAGTTCAAAAGTTTATGTTCCTATAAATGGAACTATTTTTTTAGATCATTTATAACCTCTATTGGTATCTCAACTTCGACATGGTCTCCTACTGAATGAGGAACTTCCCAACTAATACCAATTTTAGAGCCCGTAAAATAACTGTAGACATATTTCGAGGAGCCGTATAGCCTGTCTGATTCTCTAAACCCATTCGTAAAATTTTCCGAACTTAAAGAGTTTAATAAATATTCACAGGCATAATTTTTCAATTCCTCCCCCTTATCTTTCTTCAAATATTCTATATACAAATTCACGAAGTTTTCATCTATTGAAACCATATCCCCTAAAACAAGCTTTTTTCCATTATTCAAATCAACGTTAATACTATAAAAAACATCCACTGGATAAGGTGCTTCTTCCATATATCTATACCCCTTAAAAATTATGGATATAATGTTGTTATCTTGGAAAACCACACTATAGTCTAGTTCATAATTCAATGTATCTTTACTCTCTTCCATAATATCAACAAATGATAACGCTTCTTCCCTAAGCAACTTATTAATAATATTTTGCCTGTCTACTGCTTCTAACCCAACTATTGACGGGTAAATGACATTAATATTCTTATAAGAATATATATTCGACTTAATTGTATAGTCTGGTTCAATGTCATCAACAGTCTCTCCTGTGTCTTTACTTGATAAATCTTCATTTGCAGAACTTCTTAATGTTTTATTAAATACCTTTTCATTATCTATAACTCTATCTGTTTCATTAACTTCATTATCATAAGTACACGAAGTTAGTAAAACAAATATCAGCATAAGACAAATATAAATCCTTTTTCTCATATTTCACCTCTTATATCTACTGAATTACATCTTGAGCAAGTTTATAATATGTTACACTTATCCCTATTTTGACGTTCCTTTCTTATTTCTTCTTATATTTACTTTCAATAAATGGTAAATAAATACAATTTTCAATATAAAGTATATTATACTATTTTGCTTTTATTAAATCAATTTTGCATTACCTGTTCATCAACTTTTTTTGTATGTTTTTGGAATAATAATCACATCTAGTTACGATAATTTTTATTCAAAGTTAGCTTTTTCTTTAGCCTTCTTTATCTTCTCTATGAATTTTTTCTGTCTTCATCATCAATAAATATATTACTTTTATCTAAACCCCTTAACATTATATGATAAATTCCAGTTGCACTTCGTTTTCTTGCTTGCCTTGCCTTTTTTTATGACAAATTAAGCGTCCCCTTGTCTCTTAACTATTTCCCCTTTTGATCCTGATTGTACAGTACTATGTTGACAATTTTTAAAATTATATGATACATTTGTTTAGAAAAGTTAAATTAGAATAAAATTAAATAAGAGGGGTATAAAATGGATAATAAAATAACAATTGAAGAGAGAAAAACCATAAAAGGTATAATCATTGGGATTATACTAATTGTTTTGGCAAGGATTATTGGAATTATAATTGAAGGATTGGAGGTCACTTATGGTGAGTTGCCAAAGGGTTATACAATAGCTATGGTGCTATTATATATAATTGGCTTACTTTTAATTATTCTAAGGATTTTTAAACCCAATTGGGAGTATGGAGTATTTAAGCAAGCAGGGTCGAAAATTAGAGGAAGTATATATGGTGGATTTGGGATATTGGTTTTAATACTATTTAGAGATAAATCAATGATACTATTAATAAATATTAGTATTATAATTTTATTTTTATTCACTATTTTTTTATTTTACAGAGGAATATATTTATTACATAAAGGGTTTTGCAAGTTAGGAATAGATTATGAAGATTCTTGGATGATAAAAGCTTGTAGTCGGTCATGGATGTTTTTTATATTAACAAGTATTGCATCAATAATAGTGAGCGGATTTTTTTATTATACTGGACAATCTAGAAGTACACTAACAATTAACTGGGTACTAAATGGACTAAATATCATATCAGTTATCTTAATGTACTGTGAATTAATTAGGATATTGTGGCATGTACATAAGAAGTATGGTTTAGAAAGTATATATAATAATCAGGATAAAATAAGATTATGGTCATTTAAAAAACTTGGGATAAGCTTAAGTGTATTATGCGCTAGTTTAATAATGGCTATCTGTATATTAGGAACTCTTGCAATTTGCAATTATACAGATAAATATGATTTTAAATATAAAAAAGCAGAGATAATGTCAACAGATGATTATATTCTTCTAACAAGATATATAGGAGATAGAAAAGAAGTTAAAGTACCTGCAGAAATAGATGGGAAAAAAGTAATAGGAATGGAGTCGCATACTTTTCAAGAGGATAGTAATGTAGAGAAAATTGTTATTGAAGATGGAATTAAAGAAATAGAAGATAAAGCATTTTATAGATGTAGTAAGCTAGAAACCATAGTATTTCCTGGTTCAATTACTAGTATTGGTGTTGAGTCATTTTATGGTACTTCATGGTTTGAGAACCAAATAAATAATAAAACAAGTGATTTTATTATTATAGGAGATGGAATTTTATTACTATACAATGGAAACAGTGAAGAGGTAATAGTACCAGAGGATGTAAAGATAATAGGTAATAAAGCCTTTGATTATTATAGTGGAATTAGACGTGATTATTTTAGAGGTTCAAATATAAAAAAGGTAATTTTACCTGAAAGTATTACTAGAATAGGAGATTATGCTTTTAAGAATTGTAAAAAGTTAAAGGAAATAAACTTCGCGAATGGATTAAAATATATTGGAGAATCTGCTTTTTGGCATTGCGATGATTTAAAAGAAATAACTTTACCAAGAAGTATAAGAAAAATTGAGGACTATGCTTTTTCAGGTTGCAGTAATTTAGGGAGTGTTAAAATTCCCAAAGGTGTTGGTAAAATTGATACTAATGCATTTTACTTGACGCCCTGGCTTGAAAATAGTACAGAAGAATTTTTGGTTGTAGGAGATGGTAATCTTATAAAGTATAATGGGCAAACTGGCTCAGATAAAGACATTGTGATACCAGATGGTATTAAAAGAATGAAAGGGAGTATTTTTGAAGATCATGAAGTGTTTCATAGCATTACTATACCAGAAAGTGTTGAAGGTATAAACTGTCGTAGTTGGGGCGTTAAAGTGGATGAAATTATTATATTAGGATCAAATACAACGATTCAATGTATAGATGATAAATATGATGGCTTATTAATTGGTCGTAAAGACTCTGAAGCTGAAAGGTATGCAAAGGAAAATGATATTGATTTTGAGGTATTGGATTAAACATAAAGAATATAAGAGGGGGAACTTCAATGGAGAATGGAGTAAATCTGAAAGAAAAAAATCCTATTAAAGGGATGATTTCAGGGATTGTACGAATAGTAATAGCTAGTATTTTAGTAACAATAGTGGAAGGACTAGATTTAGCTAACTTTATTGTATTATTATGCATTGTAATTCCTTTATTATTACTAAGTATTAATGGAATGTATAAACTGTATTCTAGTATTTTTAAAATTGCTATGAAGTACGCTAATAATAGTACATTAGCTGAAGCTGGAAGAAAACTTCGTGCGAGTTTAGTATGTGGGCTAATATTATTTTTATTAATATATTTCTCAATTGCTGGAATGACTTTTTCTTATTTTTATATCATTTTATTAATAATAGGGATAGTAGCAGTTATTTGGTATTATAGAGGAATGTATTTATTGCATAAAGCTTTATATCAAGTAGCTATAAAGTATAAAGATAATTGGATGGCAGAAGCTTGTAGAAGGTCATGGATGATGTATATTATAGCCAATATCTTATCATTTGTTATTAGAGGATTTTTTCAATATACAGGAAGATCTAAAAGTACGGTGGCAATTAATTGGGTTTTGAATTCATTAGATATAATATTAACTGTTTTAATGTTTTCAGGCTTAATTATAATATTAAAATATGTACTTGTAGAATATGGTTATTTAGAACATCAAGTTCATATTTATAAAGCAAAGCTTATCTCACTAAAGAAACTAGGTATAAAGAATAGTTTGATTAGTTTTGGAATGTTGGCAGTAATAGTTTTATTTGGCGTCCTTGCAATTACTAACTACTCTGATAAATATGACTTTGATTATGAAACTTATTATAATCATGAAACTGATACTCACGAAGAAGATAAAATAACTTTAACAAGGTATACAGGAGATAGAAAAACAGTTAAGGTTCCAGCAGAGATAGATGGAAAAAAAGTAATTAAATTAGGGTATGATTTATTTGAAGGTAATCCCCATGTTAGAGAAATAGAGATAGAAGATGGAGTTAAATATATAGGTAGCGAAGCTTTTATATTAATGCCGAATTTAGAAAGATTGAAAATGCCAGATAGTATAATTTCAGTTGAAATGTATGCTTTTGCAAACTGTATTAATTTGGAAAAAGTAAAACTTTCCTCTAATTTGGGAGTAATTGGTCAATGGGCTTTTCTAAATACAGGAATTAAAGAAATAACTATCCCTGGAAATGTTGAAATAAGGAAAAATGCTTTCTTTAGTTGTGATGAATTAAATGAAGTAATAATAGAGGGTTCAAGTTCCATAGGCGAAGATGTCTTTTTATATTGTGAGAATTTAGAATCAGTTAAATTACCAAGCAATATTCGTGATGTTTATAGTAATGCTTTTTATGAAACTCCTTGGATGAATAATCAAGAAGATGAATTTATTATTGTAGGGGATGGAACTCTATTACGATATATTGGAAATGATAAAAGGGTTATTATACCAAAGGATGTTAACATAATAGCAAATAGAGCTTTTGGAAACTATGGTAGCGCGGTTATACAGTATGATATTAGATATAATAGTAATAAAGAATATAGTTATCCAAACATTAGAGAAATTGTTTTACCTGAAAGTATAAAAAGTATTGGTAACTACGCATTTACTGAATGTGAGGGATTGAAGAAAATTAATTTACCAAAGAATTTAAACAAGATTGGTGAACATGCATTTGAAGAGTGTGTGAAATTAAAAGAAATAGATCTTCCAAAAGAATTAAAAGAAATAGGTAGAAGAGCTTTTCGAAACTGTGATAGCTTAAAATCAGTAAAAATACCAGAAGGTATTGAAGTTATAGAATACGGAACTTTTGCTGATTGTGATAATTTAGATAATATGATAATTCCTGAGAGTGTTACTGAAATAGAAATGGAAGCTTTTGAGAACTGCAGTAATTTAAAATCCATCGATATTCCTAAAACAGTAAAAAATATAGCATATGATGCATTTTACGGAACACCATGGTTTGAAGAAAGTGAAGAGGATTTTTTGATTGCAGGAGATGGTATACTCATAAAATATAATGGTCCAACAGGTTCAGATGTAGATATAGTTATTCCTAAGGGAACAAAAGTATTAGGTGAGTATATATTTTCAGGGATATCAAGAATTGGTAGTTTGACAATTCCAGAAGGTGTAGAGTCAATTGATTATAACTTTTTAGATAATAGTTATGAGGATGATATAGCACCTAAGATAGATAGAATAATTGTTTTAGAACCAACAGTAACTGTAGATGTTAATATTTATGATTTTGACGGGACTCTAGTAAGTTATAAAGGTTCAGAAACTGAGAAATATGCAAAAGAAAAAGATATTGATTTTGAAGCATTGGATTAAAACTATTTAATTAAATTTAAAAAGGCTACAATGTATATTTTAAATGCATTGTAGCCTTTTTATCTTAGTTACAATGACAATATATTAGCTTAATCTGTGTTATAGCCATTCAAAATAAAAAGATTTAGAGTAATAATAGTAGAATTTTTTCTATTACAAGTAGTTTTCTGTTAACTATGTTTTACGTATTCACTTTTTTATAAGCCCTAGGAGACATGCCAAAAACTTCTTAAATAATAAGACTTGGGGACGCTTAACTTGTCACCATTCACAATTAACTTTTCCAGTACTCGTCCGCTCCCTTGCCATATTCTATAACCTCAT
>JBKGYG010000055.1:0-12114 GCA_046546235.1 Eubacteriales bacterium
TTATCTTCTTCTACACAGATGAAAAAGCTAGTGATGATTTTAATGTTAGATAGAAACATTAAGACAGTTTCTTAAGAAGGTATTAGGTGATTAAATGGAAAAACATACAATTAGATATAGCAATAAACTTATAGAATTTGAATTATATAGAAAAAATGTAAAGAATATAAATCTTCGTGTTAAACCTAATATGTCTGTAGTAGTATCAGCTAATAGTAAAGTATCTATAGATCAAATTTTAAAATTTGTTAAATCTAAAGCTCCTTGGATATTAAAAAATATCAATCACTTTAAAAATATTAGTCCAAAACAAAGTGTTAAGAAAAAGTATATAAGTGGAGAGACTTTTAGATATCTTGGAAAGCAGTATAGATTAAAATTAGAGGATATTGATAATAAGGAAAGTGTAAAATACTATCAAGGATATATTTATTTATATACTAAAGATAAAAGTAATTACCAACATAAAGAAAAACTTATAAATAATTGGTATAAAAGTAAAGCAGAAGAAAAATTTAAGGATAGTTTAAATAAAATGTATCCAATAATAGAGAAATACGGTATAAAAAAACCAAAATTAAAAATAAGAAAAATGAAGGCAAGATGGGGTTCCTGTATTATAAATAAAAATACTATTATTCTTAATTTGGAACTAATAAAAGCACCAAAACACTGTATTGATTATGTGGTTTTACATGAACTAATACATTTTAAATATAGAAACCATAACAATGACTTTTACAGTTTTCTTACATCATTAATGCCAGATTGGAAACAAAGAAAAAAGATATTGAATGAAGTTGCTAGAGAGTATCTTTTAGATAGATTTTAGGGTAATCACAAATGATTACCCTAAAACTTTATTTGCTAACAATCTCTTTCAAATGTTCAATAAGATTGCCGCCGCCGACAACTGAAATATTACCCACCTTGTCACATATTCTTTCAAGATATTCTAATTCCTTCAATTTATATAATGTTTTATTTTCATCCATTAATTTGGCTGTATTAAGCAAACTTCTTGTTGAAGCAGTTTCTTCTCTTCGCATAATTACATTAGCTTGGGCTTGCTTTTCTGCTATAAGTACAGTGTTTAAGATATCCTTTATTTCACCAGGTAAGATAATATCTTTTAATCCAGCATAGATAAACTCTATACCTAATGAATTTTGCAACTCTTTTAAAGCATTAAGTACATAATTAGAAATTTTATCTTTATTCTTCAGTAGCTCATCTAATTTAACTGTTCCTATATATTCACGTAATACAAGTTGCAATCTTATGTATACCTGGGATTCAAAAGATTTAATCTCATTAGCTTTAATTGGATCAGTTATTTTATATTGACATATAAAGTTTAATCTTAGAACGATTTTATCTTCTGTCATTATCTCTTGTCCAGATAGTTCTAATTGTTGTTGTCTAAGATCGAAGGTTTTAATTTCGATATTTGTTGGTGTTTTCCAATAGTAATAAATTCCAGGTTGTAATTTTTCTATATACTTCTTATTATAATAAAGTAAACCAACTTGATAATCTTCTACAACAAATACATTAAAATAGTTGACTAACTTAGGATTGTTAAGTATTGAAAAATCAAGAGTATTAGGTGAAATGACAGGATTATTTTTATCAATGCGTATTATACTATGCTCTTTATTTATATTAAAAAAAGCATATTTCCCACTTGTATAAATGTTTTCAAATCTATTATCAATAAAGTGCAAAACATATTCATTATCAGCTACATCAAAAACAAATAAATCATTTTTTAGTTCTTCATCTTTTAGTAAAATATCTAATGGATAGTAAACTAAACTAAGTGGTTTTTGAATATCTAACTTGTGTATTTCGTAATTTAAAAATGAAAAATAAGAATGTTTACCTGGCTCTAGGTATTTTATATAATCTCCGTTTTTAAATAATAAACCTCTCTCATTTTTTCTGATATAAGTAATCATTTACTAATCCCCCTTTTTTTAGTATGCCTTTTTATTGAATCCTCCTGAATTTAAAGCGGAGCACTGTTTAAGAAAAAATCTTTCAAATATGTCATTTATAGTATAATAAAGTTTGCCTTCGTTGAGACAGACAGCTATTATTACCTACAAATGAGAAATAAGATTGACTTAATCGGTATCCACATTGCTTCGAGGCTTTATTTCCAGTGTGCTTATACAAAAGTAAAAGCACGTGGATACAATAAAAAGGTCATAAAATAACTGTTTTTGATTGCCAGATCCTTTGTCTGGTGCGTTAACCACTTCGCCAATCAAGTCTTTACTTGATGAAGGATTCGAACCTTCGATAATCGTTGAATGCTCTGCCCTTGAGCTAATTACCGTGACAGGGTAATTGAGGATTCGAACCTCAAACACTTCAATTAATGGATAATATCAGTATACTTCTTATAAACAAGATAAAAAGCACTGTCTGATTATACAGAAATCAAGACTTACGATATTATTATTTACAATATAACATAATAATTAAAAGAATGTCTATATAAAATTAAGTATTCAAATAAATAAATTAATAAATCCGACTTCTTATTTTTCTTTTGTTATGTTCTTTTGAGGCATTGGTTTTAATACATTCTGGATATGGTATAATATAGTATAAAAGTATAATAGGAAGTGAAAAGATGGTAGATGTTGTTGCAATAATTTTATATAATTATAAAGGACAAGTATTGATAGCAAAGCGAAAAGAGGAGAAAAAACTAGGCGGTTATTGGGAATTTCCTGGTGGTAAGGTGGAAAACGGAGAAACTGATGTCGAAGCTGTTATAAGGGAATTAAAAGAGGAGATGGATGTCGAGATTATAGTTGAAGATTATATAGGTGAAAGCATCTATCATTATAAGGGGAGGAATACTATTAGATTACATGCATATAAAGGTAAAATTATTACCGGGGAAATTAAACTATCTGATCACAGTATATATAAATGGGTAAGTGTTAACGAACTGAAAGATTTTGAACTAGCCCCAGCAGATAAACCTTTTATAAATATGATCAAAAAACGGGCGCATCGTGATACGCCCCTACGATAACATAAAATAAAGTGATTGTGATATGTTCACGCAACATCAAATAAAAAAATGATAGCAAAAATAAATGAAAATCTAATAATAAAACCAATTAATGATTATAAGGGCATACAAGCAAAAATGTAGGGGCGATTCACGAATCGCCCGGACCCAAGAAAAAACCAAAAAAAACAACCCAAAAATTCAACTAATCCAACATAGGGCGCATTGTGATATGTTTATGCAACATCAAAAAAACGGGCGCATCGTGATACGCCCCTACAACAACATAAAATAAAGTGATTGTGATATGTTCACGTAACATAAAATAAAAAAATGATAGCAAAATAAATGAAAATCTAATAATAAAACCAATTAATGATTATAAGGGCATATAAGCAAAAATGTAGGGGCGATTCACGAATCGCCCGGACCCAAGAAAAAACCAAAAAAAACAACCCAAAAATTCAACTAATCCAACATAGGGCGCATTGTGATATGTTTATGCAACATCAAAAAAACGGGCGCATCGTGATACGCCCCTACAACAACATAAAATAAAGTGATTGTGATATGTTCACGTAACATAAAATAAAAAAATTATAGCAAAATAAATGAAAATCTAATAATATAACACCAATTAATAATTATAAGGGGGAAATAAAAGTTATGAAACAAAGAAAAAACATAAGGTTAAAAAGTTTTAATTATTCACAGACTGGATCGTATTTTATTACCATATGCACTTATAACAAATTTCAATTGTTCGGAGAAATAATAGACACACAATCAAATACTAAAATGGAAATGAACAATAATGGTGAAATAGTAAAGCAAGCAATGGAACAACTACCTAATCGTTTCACAAACACGAAAATAGATAAGTATGTTATTATGCCTAATCATATTCATGTTATAATTACATTGAAAAGGGAGCATCAAGATACGCCTTTACAACAAAAACGATCAGAAATATCTAAAATAGTAGGTTATTTAAAAATGAATATAACAAAAAGAATAAAAGAGACTAGTAAGATGATTGAAAAAGTTTGGCAAAGAGGTTATCACGATCGTATTATAAGAAACGAATTGGAATATAAGAAAATATGGGAATATGTTGATACAAATCCACTCAAATGGAAGATGGATAAATATTGTACTGAAAAACAAAAAACGGGGGCATTAAAATAAAGGGCGCATCGTGATATGTTTATGAAACATCAAAAAAACGGGCGCATCGTGATACGCCCCTACGATAGCATAAAATAATGGTGATTGTGATATGTTTATGCAATAACAAAAAATGGGGTATCGTGATATGTTTATGCAACATCAAAAAACGGGCGCATCGTGATACGCCCCTACGATAACATAAAATAATGGTGTTCGTGATATGTTCATGCAACATAAAATAAAAAAATTATAGCAAAATAAATGAAAATCTAATAATATAACTAATCTAATTATTATAAGGGCATATAAGCAAAAATGTAGGGGCGATTCACGAATCGCCCGGACCCAAGAAAAAATCAAAAAAACAACCCCAAAATAAAACAAAACATAAGATCAAAAATTCTAGGAGGGATTACTATGAAAACTTATCGTAAAGAACTTTGGTTTAACTGTTCAGAACGTCGTCAACTAATTAATATCACGGATACTATCAATGAATGTCTAAAAGAATCAGGAATTAAGGAAGGGTTATTATTATGCAATGCTATGCATATTACTTCCAGTGTATTTATTAATGACGATGAATCAGGACTACACGGTGACTTTGAAAGATGGTTGGAGAAATTAGCACCAGAGAAACCTTATGACCAATATGCTCATAATGGGTATGAAGATAATGCAGATGCTCATCTAAAACGTACTGTTATGGGAAGAGAAGTTGTTGTTGCAATTACAGAAGGGAAACTTGATTTTGGACCTTGGGAACAAATCTTTTACGGGGAATTTGATGGTAAGAGACGTAAGAGAGTACTTGTTAAAATAATAGGAGAATAAACAGAATAGGTAGGAAGTTTAAATGGACTATAGAATTGAAAAAGATTTATTAGGTGAAGAACATATTGAAAGAGATAGATATTATGGAATTAATACAAAGAGAGCAACCTATAATTTTAATTTGGAAAGCAAAACTGTAAATCTAGGATTGGTTAAAGATATAGCACTTATTAAAAAAGCTGCTGTAATTGTAAATCAAAGACTTAATAAATTTTCTAATGAAAAATCTGATGCTATAGTACAAGCTTGTGATGAAATTGTAGGAGGTAAGTTTGATACAGAATTTATAACAAGTGCATTTCAAGGTGGAGCAGGAACTTCAACTAATATGAATGTTAATGAAGTTATTGCAAATAGAGCTATTGAAATTCTTGGAGGAGAATTAGGTGATTATAATATTGTTCATCCCTTGAACGATGTAAATATGTCACAGTCAACTAATGATGTATACCCAACAGCACTTAGAATAACTTCTATTAGATTAATTAGAAAGCTAAGTAATGTACTTGCAGAGCTTCAAGAAGCATTGCAAATAAAAGAAAACGAATTCTCGGATATTATTAAATTAGGTAGAACTCAGTTAATGGATGCTCTCCCTATGATGGTTGGACAAGGATTTGGAGCATATTCTAAAGCTATAGCAAGAGATAGATGGAGAATTTATAAAGTTGAAGAAAGATTAAGAGAAATAAATATCGGCGGTACTGCTATTGGAACAGGGTTAAATGCGACAAATAAATTTATATATATGATTACTGACCTGCTTCAGGATTTAACTGGATTAGGTCTTGCTAGATCGAATTATCCAATGGATATTACACAGAATTGTGATGTTTTTGTAGAAGTATCAGGATTGTTAAAATCCTGTAGTGTTAATCTAATGAAGATATCTAATGATTTAAGATTACTAAATTCAGGGCCAAAAGGTGGGTTTGGAGAGATTACTTTGCCAGAAGTACAAGCTGGGTCATCTATCATGCCGGGAAAAGTCAACCCAGTAATTCCTGAAATGATAGCACAGATTTCTATGAGAGTAATTGCTAATGATAGTGCTATCACAATGGCTAGCTCATCTGGACAACTTGAACTTAATGCTTTTACACCTTTAATAGCCGAGTCAATCCTTGAGTCATTAGAGCTCTTAATAAATGGAGTTACTATTTTTAGAGAAAAATGTATCGAAGGAATTAAGATAAACAAGAATAATTGCAAGGATAATCTTGAAAAATCTACTTCATTAATAACAGCACTTATTCATCATATCGGATATGATAAGTGTAGTGAAATATCCAAAAAAGCATTAAATGAAGAAAAAACAATTAGAGAAATACTCATTAAAGAGAACGTATTATCAAAAGAAGAAATTGACAATTTATTAAATCCTTATGAAATAACAAAACCAGGTATTCCAGGAAAATAGGAGGAATAATAATGAGTTTGAATACAACACCACGATCCGAACGAGTACATATCGCGCTTTTTGGTATGACTAATGCTGGTAAATCAAGTGTCATAAATGCTATAACTAATCAAGACCTAGCAATAGTATCGGATGTAAGAGGAACAACAACGGACCCAGTTTATAAATCAATAGAGATTTTACCTATTGGACCTTGCGTTATTATTGATACAGCAGGACTTAATGATATTAGTGAATTAGGAGAACTTAGGAAGAAAAAGACCTTAGAAGTTCTAAGTAAAACTGATGTGGCACTTGTAATAATAGATGCTTCTATTGGAATAAGTGACTATGATAGATTTATTATAAACAAGGTTAAAGAAAAAAACATACCAGTAATAGCGGTTTTTAATAAAATTGATAAAGTAGATAGTTCAATAATTGAACCACCAAAAAGAGATTTGGATATACCAAGTGTTTTAGTATCAGCAGAAACTAAACAGGGTATAAAAGAATTGAAGAGTAAAATTATAAGTACCTTACCTGAGGAAGAGGATAAATTTAAAATAGTAGGAGACTTAATAAATCCAGGAGACTTTGTTGTATTAGTTACTCCCATAGATAAAGCAGCACCAAAAGGTAGACTTATTCTTCCTCAACAGCAAACAATAAGAGATATATTAGAAAGTGATGCAATTTCCATTGTGACAAAGGAATTTGAACTTAGAGAAACCCTTAATAATCTAGCTAAAAAACCTAAATTAGTAATTACAGACTCTCAAGCATTTTTAAAAGTAGCAGCTGATACTCCAAAAGATATATTGATGACTTCATTTTCAATATTATTTGCAAGGTACAAAGGTGATCTTGTAGAACTTATAAAAGGAGTTAAAGCTATAGAAAAATTAAAAGATGGGGATAAGATACTAATCTCTGAAGGATGCACTCATCATAGACAAGCTGATGATATTGGAAAAGTAAAAATACCAAGATGGATAAGACAAATAACAGGTAAAAACTTAGAATTTGAATTCTCATCAGGAATGTCATACACAGACGATGTTACTAAATACTCTATTATCGTTCATTGTGGTGGTTGTATGCTTAACAAAAAGGCAATGCTAAGTAGAATTAATGATGCTAAAAACTATAATGTACCAATTGTAAACTATGGAATATTAATTGCATATGTACACGGAATATTAGATAGAGCTCTTGAACCATTTCCAATGGCTAAGATGATATGGGATGAAGAATAAACTTTCAGGCTTTGGCAAAGTATTAATATAAATAATAGTAGAGTAATATATATGCAGATAAGAGATTTTTAAATATTTGATTAGAAAAAATTAGTGAGTGGAAATAGTTATTCCGTTAAGAACCTTGAGTGTTTGACCAACGGGAGTTCTCAAGGTTTAGGAATAACTATTGGAACGAACTTAGTTTTTCTTCAAATATTTAATATGAACGTTTTGCATATATATTTCTCTACGGAAATTACCAATAAAAGGTTATCTTGAAGTTGTTACTTAACATATTTATTAATAACTCTAACTAACAAATCATTTAATAACTCAACATCATATTCCCCAATAGTTGGTTCAATATGACTATTACCAATTCCACTATCATCTGTTAGGAAAACATAAGTTCCATTAGTTGAGATACTAAAAAATCTTAAAAGAAATTCAGTAGACTTATCAACTCCACTAGAGGCAATGGGAATTATATGAATACCTTTTTCAGCAGCTTCCTTAATCACATTGTGTAGTGTTTCTATATTCTCATCTGTAGGATGAGGAGGGGCATCTAGTACTAAAAACAATAATCTAGCTTTAGCATTCTCACTCCATTGGTGGTTTTCTATGGCATCTTTTAATGCAGTTTCTACAGCTTCTTCATAATCTCCCCCACCATCAGCGGATTGGTTACTAATCTGAGTTATAACTTCTTTAATATTTTTAGTAAATGGATAAGAGCGAGTTACATACTCATCACCATGATCTCTATAATAATTACAACTTATGCGTATATCTAGATTTTGATTTGAGTCATCCTTTGTTCTATTAACGACACTTTTTAACTCTTCTTTTAAGTATTCTAACTCATCACCCATAGAACCAGTTGTATCAACTACAAACATTAAATCTAATAACTCATTAGGTTTTTCGCTATTCTCTATAGTTATATCTATTGTCTTATTTGATAGTTTTACATCCTCGATAACTTTTTTGGCGTCACCAGATACAACTTTTATATTAAATGATGTATTTTGAGATTGATTATATAAGCTAGAAAAAAGATACGCTCTTCCTCTGTTATCAGTTTTGGTAGCCCAAATGGTATTATTTTGTTTATCTGTTAAAACAACTTCTGCATCTACAACAGGGTCGTTTCCATTTGTTACTAAAGTTTCAATTTTATTTTGAGTATTAAATTTCCATAACTTTACAGCAGTATCTAATTCTTGATTTTGCATTAAGTCTAACCAAAACTGCCAATTGTCTAAGTCACGCCATTCACCAGCAGTTAATTGACCTGGTTCAATTTGAACTTGTTCCCTTTCTTGCTCAGGCGGGATAACCTCTATGTCTGGAGATTCGCTTGTTACATCTGCATCAGAACTAAATTCCATTTTCAATTCAGATTCATCGGATATATCGGATGGTTCTGATAAATGCTCAGATGAACTAGAGTCTAAACTTTTAGCAGGTTCATCGAAATGCTCATAGTCACCAGTTTCTGCCTCAACATCAGATGTGTCTTTGCTTTCATCACTGACACAACCAGACAAAGTAATGAATAGTAATAAAATAATTAAAGATATAGAAATAAGTTTTTTTATTATTAACATCAATTAATCCCTCCAAAATAAAAGTATATTTTAGTAAGCATTTATTGTTTAACGAATGAAATACTATAAAAGTTTCATTTTGAACAGCTAGTTTAAAAAAATAATGATTTAGAATTTTTATTAAAAGCAACATTTTCTCAAAAAGTCTTAAGTTGACATTATAACAAAATAATAACATTAGAGAGACTATATTTATTGACAAGTAATTATATATATAATAATATAGTTAGTGTAAAAACTATTAATACACTAACTAAACGGGAGATGACAAAATGGGAAAAGTTCTAATAACAGGAATTACAGGAAATGTTGGTTTTTATGTTTATAAAAGTTTAATAGACTTAGGAGAAGAAGTAAAAGGTGGAGTTAGGTCTATAGAAAAAGCTAGAAAAAAAATAGATAATGAAACTGAGGTTGTTGAATTTGATTTTATAAAAAAAAATACTTATGATAAAGCTTTAGAAAGTGTTGATAGAGTGTTTTTAATGAGGCCTCCTCATATTGGAAAGCCAGAAGATCTTTATCTATTTATAAATGCTATGAAAAGGCATGGTGTTAAGATGTTGTCTTTTCTTTCTTTAATGGGAATAGAAAAAAATCCTGTACCACCACATTATAAGATTGAGAAATATATAGAAAAAGTTGGTTTGCCTTATTGTCATATTAGACCAGGATTTTTTATGCAGAACATAAGCGAAGTTCATGCTAAGGAGATAAAGGACAAAAATGAGATTTTTATTCCTGCCGGTAAAAGTAAATGTAGTTTTATAGATGCATATGATATAGGGCTAGCTACAGCAGAAGTTTTGCATAACTATAAGAATCATATCAATACTGCTTATACTATTACTGGACGAGAATCCTTAAATTATTATGAAGTAGCAGACATTTTATCTGAAGTTTTAGGAAGAAAGATTACGTATGGAAAGCCATCAATGTTACGATTTAGAAGTTATATGATTAAAAAAAGAGGTCTGGATAAAGGGTTTGTAACTGTTATGATGATGCTTTATTTTATGACTAAAATGGGAACAGCGAAAAAAATATATGGTGATTTTGAAAAAATAACTAATAAAAAGACACGTACTTTTAGAGAATTTGCAGAAAAAAATAAGGAGAAGTGGATATAGGTATGAATTTTAGTAATGAAAGTAATAATATTGGGTTTTTGTTAAATAAAGCTTCCAGGTCAATAAAGAGAAAATTAGATGGAAAACTATCTGAGATTGGGATAACTTCACAACAATTTGCAGTGATAAGAGTTGTATTTGGGTATGATAATAAAGATGAAAACAAGTTAACACCTGCACTTATTGCTGAAGAGTTAGATTTTAATAGGCCAACAGTTACAGGTATAATCGATCGTCTAGAATCTAAAGATTTAGTTTGTCGACAAGTAAATCCAGATGATAGAAGGTCTCAAATTATTACTTTAACAGGTGAATCTAGAGAATTGATTCCAGAGTTAGAAAGATTAAGTAAAGAGACTATTGAAGAAGCTATGAGTGGATTAACTGAGAAACAAGTAGATAATTTGAAGGATTATTTAAATATAATTATTAGAACTTGATTTTATCACGTTAATCCTATATTATGTCTACAGATGATAATAACTCAACTTTCCCCCTTTAGTGCTTGTTAGCTCTGATACACAAGTTAAGGTCATAAAGCTACTTTTTTACCGCAGTGTGTTAGGATAGCTTGATGTCCAAGGGTTTTGAAACACTGTGGGAAATTGAGTAATAATACAAGAGGTGCTAGTTATGTTACATGCTTTTTCACGAACAGAAATGCTTATTGGAGAAGAAGGTCTTAATAAATTAAAAAATGCCACAGTTGCTGTTTTTGGGGTAGGTGGCGTTGGAACCTATGCTGTAGAAGGCTTAATAAGAAGTGGTTTAGGAAAGATTATCTTAGTTGATGATGATGAAGTTTGCCTTACTAATATCAACAGACAACTTCATGCTACAAGAAAAACTATTGGTAAGCCAAAAGTAGAAGTTATGAAAGATCGAATCTTATCTATTAATCCAAAAGTGGAAGTTATAACTTATCAAGAGTTATATACATCAGAGTCGGCAGAGAAACTTCTATCAGACGATTATTCTTATGTAATTGATGCTATTGATATGGTAACTTCTAAAATTGATTTGATTGAAAGATGTAAAAATAATGGTATACCTATTATTAGTGCAATGGGAGCAGGTAATAAGATGAATCCAACAATGCTAGAAGTAGCGGATATTTATGAAACAAGTATTTGCCCATTAGCTAAAGTTATGAGGAAAGAGCTAAGAAAAAAAGGTATTAATAGTCTTAAAGTAGTATATTCAAAAGAAAAGGCAATTACTCCAATACAAGTTGGTGGAGATTGCAAGACAAATTGTATTTGTCCAAATAAAGATAGAACTTGTGCAACAAGAAGACAGATTCCAGGAAGTATGTCATTTGTTCCTTCTGTATCGGGATTAATTATTGGATCAGAAGTAGTAAAAGATTTGATCAAATAAGCAAAGTAGGGCGTATCACAACACATCAATTTTATGTAGGGGCGTATCACGATGCGCCCACTTTATTCAATCAGCAGGGACAAATCGCGTTGCGAACGTGGCGAAGCCACTTTTGTCCTTATATAGGAAAGTCCTATTTTTAAGAT
The DNA here is from genome assembly GCA_046546235.1 of Eubacteriales bacterium. Lineage (GTDB taxonomy): Bacteria > Bacillota > Clostridia > Lachnospirales > DSM-24629 > JBKGYG01. Next base: position 11,948 of record JBKGYG010000055.1, read on the forward strand.
AATTGGTACTTAAAACATGTACCAATTGTGCAAGTTTAATTATTTAAGAATATTCAATCAGCAGGGACAAATCGCAAAGCGAACGTGGCAAAGCCACTTTTGTCCTTATATGGGAAAGTGCTACTTTTGAGATCATCGGGACTTGATACATGTCCCGATACCATGGA
>JBKGYG010000056.1:0-11906 GCA_046546235.1 Eubacteriales bacterium
TTAAGATCATGCAGCTACTATTACTTTAGGGGATAAAGGTGTTATCCATGGGATGAGAACCATTTACCTTGGCAATGAAGATGGGACACCAAAACCAGTTTATTCTATATCAGCAGGATTAGACTACCCAGGAGTAGGACCTGAACATGCACATTTAAAAAATAGTAATAGAGCTAATTATGAATCAGCAACAGATGAAGAAGCGGTTAAGGCATTACTATATTTATCACAAGTAGAAGGTATTATCCCAGCAATCGAAAGTTCTCATGCAATAGCTTATGGACTAAAGTTAATTCCAAAATTAGATAAGGAACAAATAGTAATCATCAATGTATCTGGAAGAGGAGACAAAGATGTAGAAGCAATTGAGAAGTATATAGAAACTCACAATATTGATTTAAATCAAAAAAATAGTAAATAATAGAATATAAGTATATAAAGTGATATAATATTGGTTAACTAAAGATTAATCTTAATTAATAAGAGTAATTGATAGTTAACCTTTTTTTAAAGCCCTAAATTCAATTCATACAATAAATACAGGGAGTGAAATACAAATGTTAAAGGGACGATTGAAAAGTCAAATTGAGTTTATAATTGAAGTAGATAAATTGAAAAACATAATAAGACGCAGTCATATTACTGATGGATCTAAACTAGAAAATGATGCAGAACACTCTTGGCATTTGGCTTTGATGGCATTTATATTATCAGAACATGCAAGTTATAATGATATTGATGTATTAAAAGTTATGAAAATGGTAATTATTCACGACTTAGTTGAAATTGACGCAGGAGATACTTACGCATATGATGAAAAGGGCCATGAAGATAAGAGAGAGCGTGAAGTTAAAGCGGCGAATAGAATTTTTACCATATTACCTAAAGACCAAGCTGAAGAATTATTTGATTTATGGGAAGAATTTGAAGAAAGAGAAACAAAAGAAGCTAAGTTTGCATCAGTTCTTGACCGAATACAACCAATATTACTTAATTATACAGCAGATGGTAAGTCATGGAAGGAAAATCGTGTTTCAAAGCAAATGGTCATTGCTAGAAACAAACATACAAATGAAGGTTCTAAAATAATTTGGAATTATATAGAGACGATAATTGATGAAGCTACTGAAAAAGGATTTTTGATTGATGATGGTATTTAATTTTTGTAGCAAACTACTTATAAGAAAATAAAATTATATTGCAAATAATTGCTTAGAAACAAATCTTATATAATAATAAAAAAAGTTAATACTAGTTATAAATAATGATATTTGGAAGGAGTCGACATATGACAGATTATAGACAATTATATAAAGAAGAAAATAATTCGGTACTATCGCGATATCAGAATATGATCAATCAAGTAAGTGCCATTGTGAGAGAAACTGAACCAGAAAGACCAGAGAAACCTGCCTTTAGACATTATTTTAATAGAGTAGGTAACTTTATAAAAATGTTAGTAGATTTAGAAAAAGTCTTAGACGTTAATTATTTTGAAGAGCAATCATTCCAAGAATTAGAAAAAAAGAATAATGATATTTATGAAGATTTAATAGCGGATAGATATTTATATAGTTATGCAAACCCTAAAAATTGTGTGAAAATATTTGGCAAAGAATTTGGGCGTATAATGTCATTTTTATATGTTGAAGTTAGAAGTTGTATAGTTGATGCATATGAACATAGACTCTATTATTTAACTATATATGGAGAATTGTTTGTTAAAGTATATGATTATATAACTTCCACAGATGATATAAAAGAAGAAGAAATGATAGAAATTATATATAATTTCTATATGGAATATTTGCCTTATATGATTGAACAACGTACAAGAGAGGTTTTTAATCCTGCACTTAGCTTTGCCAAAGATATCATAATGGAAAGTGATTTAAAAGATATTAAATACTTATTTAAATATGGAGAATATATATCTAATAATGAAATCAAAATAGCAGAATATCTTAATAGGTTACCACAAGAAACGATAGACCTGATGGCAAAAACTTATACAAACGCGTATATAAGAGGCTTTGAAAGGGATAATATAGACTTAAGTAAGAAAAAGACTGTTAATATTAGATATCCAATAGGATTTGAAAGAGTTATTCGTTCGGCTATTAATAATTTTAGACAAATTGATTTAGAACCAATTATGTATCGTTATGCTGTTAAAAGTATAAATAAAAGGCAGAACTTAAGAATTGGATACTTTGCAACAAGTCCTAATAAACAATTTGACTACGATCATAGATTCGATAATGCGTTATATTTAAATCAAGCATTCGCAGATATGAAGGCAAGTGTTACAAAACAGGTATTTGAAAAAAACAAAGACAAAATAAAAGAAGTAGCAGGACCTGCAGTTCTTGAAACTTTTGGTGAAAAACCGTTTTCACCGAAAAATAAAGAAGAGGCTTTAAGGTTAAATGAACAACAGCAAAAAATTAATACAGAGTTAACTAATAAATTACAACAAATCACATACCAGTATATGCCTGGTGAAGAAATTAGTTTTACTATTATAGCTTTTCCTATTCCAGAGATAGGAGACCAATTTGAAAATATATTTAAAGATATAATAAAAGTAAATACTCTTAATAATCAAGATTATGAACATATACAGCAAATAATAATTAATACATTGGATGATGTAGATTATGTACATGTAAAAGGAAAAGACGGTAATCATACAGATATAGTTGTAAAACTAGCAAATATTGTTGACAAAGAAAAAGAAACTACATTTGAGAACTGTGTAGCAGATGTAAATGTTCCAGTAGGCGAAGTTTTTACAACGCCTGTCTTAGAGGATACTCATGGAGTCCTTCACGTAAAGGAAGTGTATTTAAGAGATTTAAAATATGAAAATTTAACATTACGATTTAAAAATGGTTATATTGAAGAATATACTTGCTCTAATTTTGATAATGAAGAAGATAATAAAAGGTATATCAAAGAGAATTTAATGTACAATTATGAATCATTACCAATTGGAGAATTTGCAATAGGAACAAATACTATGGCATATGTAATGGCTTACAAATACAATATAATAGATATATTACCTATTCTTATTGTGGAAAAAATGGGCCCGCATTTTGCTGTTGGAGATACCTGTTATTCAAGGAGTGAAGAACAACCAAAATATAATTTTGATGGAAAAGAAATAGTTGCAAAAGATAATTCGAAATCTATTAAACGAAAAGAAGATATTTCAGATGCATACTTTAATTGTCATACAGATATTACTATACCATATGATTCTATAGGTGGAATTGCAGGAATAAAAAAAGATGGTACGAGAGTTGATATCATTAAAGATGGGAGATTTGTATTAAAAGGAACAGAAAGATTAAATGAACCTTTTAATGAATAAAATAAGGATAGAACGTTATTTACGTTCTATTCTTATTTTTATCGAACATTTATACATAACTGCTTAAGCTCTTTTGTTGAGAAAAAAGACTATGATAAGAAAAATTTATAGACATATAAGCAAAGAGAATGAATGCAAAAAAATGTTAAAGAAGGCAAATTACGAACATATTTTATAAAAAATAAAAAAACATTCGGTTTTCTATTGACTTTATCAATTAGGATTAGTACAATGAAATCAAAATATAGCAATTAAAAAGGAGTTTTTTACTATGGAAATAACCCGTATAGGTATTGTTGGTGGAGGTCAACTTGGTAAGATGATGATACTTGATGCAAAAAGATTAGGTTATTATGTTGTGATTCTAGACCCAACAAAGCATTGTCCTGCTCATAGTATTGCGGACGAACATATTATTGCTAAATTTGATGATATAGATGCATTTCTTACATTGGGGAGTAAAGTTGATGTTATTACATATGAATTTGAACATATAGATGTAAATGCACTAAAAACACTTGAAAAGAATGGACATGCCGTTTTGCCAACATCTAAAACTCTTGAAAGAATTCAAAACAAATGTGTTCAAAAACAATGGTTAAAAGATTCAGGTATTCCAATTCCCAAATTCCAATCTATAAGCTCCATTGAAGATTTAGATCCTAGTAATTTGTCTTTTGCTTATCCAGTTGTTCTTAAAACTTGTGTAGGGGGATATGACGGAAAAGGAAATTATGTAATTAAAAATGAAAATGATATTAAAAAAGCATTTGAAAGCCTTGGAAGCGGAGAAATACCACTTATGGTGGAAGAATTTATTCCTTTTGATATGGAGATTTCAGTGTTAATATGTTCAAATAAAAACAAAAAATATAAAAGCACAATATTTCCCATAGCAGAAAACAAACATGTTAACAGTATTTTGGATGAAACTATAGTCCCAGCAAGAACAAATGAAAAAGTGGCTAATAAAGCATTAAAAGTAGCGGAAGATGTAGCTAAGGTATTTTCAAGTTGTGGTATGTTGTGTGTGGAGATGTTTGTAACTAAAAAAGGAGAGGTTTTAGTAAATGAAATTGCGCCTAGACCTCACAATTCAGGGCATTATACTATAGAAGGTTGTTATACATCACAGTTTGAACAACATATTAGAGCAATAACAGGCTTGCCATTTGGGAGTACAGAGTTACTACAACCAACTGTAATGAAAAATGTATTAGGACAAAGAAATGGTAATGCCAAAACCAAAGTGAATGGCTTATCAGAAGCACTTATAGATAATAAGATAAAAGTTCATATATATGGTAAAGAAATAGTAAAAGAAGGTAGAAAGATGGCTCATATTACTGCTTGTAACAAAAATGTAGATTATGCATTAGAAAGTGTAAAAAAAGCTTATGAGAAAATAGATTTTTTATAAAGGGGGATTTATCATAATGAATATAAAAGTTGGGATAATTATGGGAAGTGATTCTGATTTGCCTGTTATGCAAAAAGCAGCAAGTATATTAGATGATTTAGAAATTATTTATGAATTAACAGTTGTTTCAGCTCATAGAACACCAGAAAGACTTTTTGAATATGCAAAAACAGCTGAAGAACGTGGATTAAGTGTTGTTATTGCAGGAGCAGGTGGAGCGGCTCATCTTCCAGGAATGGTTGCTTCATTAACAAGTCTACCTGTAATCGGTGTTCCTGTAAAATCTCGTGCAATGAGTGGACTCGACTCGCTATACTCAATTGTTCAAATGCCACCTGGGGTACCTGTAGCTACAGTTGCAATAGATGGTAGTTTGAATGCAGGGTTGTTAGCAGCACAGATAATTGGAGTAAGTGATGAAAAAGTTAGAGAAAGGTTAAAAAGATATAAATCTAATCTCAAAGAAACAGTATTAACAAAAGCTGAAAAACTCGAAGAAATTGGATATGAAAAGTATTTGAAAGAAAGATAAGGGGGGACTATAGTGGAGAAAAGAGATTTGTTGTATGAAGGTAAAGCAAAAAAAGTATTTACTACGCCAGATGAAAATGTTTTGATGGTAAGCTATAAAGATGATGCCACAGCTTTTAATGGTTTAAAAAAAGGTGCAATCAAAGATAAAGGAAAGGTTAACAATGAAGTAAGTAATAAAATTATGGAGTATTTAGAAAGCAATGATATTCCAACCCATTTAGTTAAGCAATTAAATGAAAGAGAAACACTAGTAAAATGCGTTGAAATTATACCTATAGAAGTAATAATGAGAAATAAAGCGGCGGGTAGCTTATCTAAAAGATTAGGCTTAGAAGAAGGTACCCCAATGAAAAAACCTGTTCTTGAATTTTGTTATAAGAATGATGATTTGGGGGATCCGTTTATAAATGATGATCATATTTTTAACCTTGAATTAGCTAACAATAAGGAGTTAGAAATAATTAAAACTCTTTCTAGAAAAATAAATAATTTAATGGTAGATTATTTTAAAAATATTAATATTGATTTAATTGATTTTAAGATAGAATTTGGACGGACAAAAACAGGAAAAATTATTTTAGCAGATGAGATATCTCCAGATACATGTCGATATTGGGATATTACTACTGGTGAAAAAATGGATAAGGATCGTTTTAGAAGAGACTTAGGAAATGTGGAAGGTGCATATGCAGAAGTTTATAATAGGATTTTCAACTAATAAATTTCGTCTGTAATTGGAGGTCAGTAGCCATGTGGAAAGAAGATAAAATGGAAGAAGAATGTGGTGTTTTTGGAATTTACAATAAAAATGATTATGACAGTTCGAGAATGACATATTATGGACTATTTGCATTACAACATAGAGGACAAGAAAGTGCAGGAATAGCAGTTAATAACAATGGTACCATTTTATATAGAAAAGAAATGGGAATGGTGACAGAAGCTTTTGATCAAGTAGTATTAGATTATTTGCAAGGACATTCAGCAATAGGGCATGTAAGATATTCTACAACGGGTTGTAGCCTTAGAGAAAATGCACAACCATTAGTATTAAAATATACAAAAGGCCATATGGCAGTTGCTCATAATGGGAATTTAGTTAATGCAAATGAAATAAGAGAATCATTAGAAAAGCAAGGAACCATATTTCAAACAACAACGGATTCAGAAGTTATAGCTGCTTTATTATCAAGAGCAAGAATTAAATATAATAGTATAGAGGATTCTTTGCAAGAAGTTATGGATGAGATTAAAGGGGCGTATTCTTTATTAGTTATGACACCACATAAACTTATAGCGGCAAGGGATCCGTTAGGTATAAGACCTCTCTGTATTGGTAAAAAAGAAGATTCGTATTTCTTCTCTTCTGAGTCTTGTGCTTTTGATTCTTTAGGAATTGAATTTATTAGGGATGTAGAGCCAGGAGAAATTATTATAGTTGATGAAAAAGGTTTAAGATCTATTTTTGTTAAAAAACGAGAAAATAAATCAGCTTTATGTGTATTTGAATATATATATTTTGCAAGACCTGATAGCGTTATTGAAGGGGTGGAGGTTTATAGTGCAAGATATAAAGCAGGAAAAATATTGGCAAATGAACATTCAGTAGATGCAGATGTTGTAGTTGGTGTTCCGGATTCTGGATTATCAGCAGCTCATGGATTTTCGGATGAATCAGGAATTCCTATAGTAGATGGTTTTATGAAAAATAGATATGTTGGAAGAACATTTATACAACCTTCTCAGGAATTACGAGAATTAGGAGTTAATTTAAAACTTAACCCTATACGAAGTCAAATTAAAGGGAAAAGAGTAATTATGATAGATGATTCTATTGTTAGGGGTACGACAAGCAAGAGAATTGTACAATTACTAAAAAATGCAGGTGCTAAAGAAGTACATGTGCGTATATCTTCTCCACCTGTAAAATTCTCTTGCTACTATGGAATTGATACTGCAGAAAGAGAAAGATTAATAGCTAATAGAATGACCATTGAAGAGATAGGAAAAACAATTGGAGCAGATAGTTTAGGATATATAAGTAAAGAAGGACTTTTAGAAACTGTAAAAGGAACGGATAAAAACTTTTGTGCAGCTTGTTTTGATGGTATTTATCCAGTGAAATAGGGAGGGCTTATAAAATGGATTATAAAAAAGCTGGTGTTGATGTAGAAGCAGGATATGAAGCAGTAAAATTGATGAAAAAACATATTCAAGGAACAATGAGGCAAGAAGTATTAACTGATATTGGTGGTTTTTCAGGACTATTTTCTTTAGCGAATCATAAATATGAGCACCCAATATTGGTGTCAGGAACAGATGGAGTTGGCACAAAATTAAAACTTGCATTTATTTTAGATAAACATGACACTATAGGAATAGACTGTGTTGCAATGTGTGTAAATGATATTGTCTGTTCAGGAGCAGAACCTTTATTTTTTCTAGATTATATTGCTTGTGGTAAAAATTATCCAGAAAAAATTGCAACTATAGTTAAAGGGATAGCTGAAGGATGTAAACAATCAGGTGCAGCGCTTATAGGTGGGGAAACAGCAGAGATGCCTGGATTTTATAGTGATGATGAATATGATTTGGCTGGTTTTTCAGTAGGAATAGTAGATAAAAAAGATGTTATAAATGGAAAAAGCATGAAAGAGGGAGACGTGCTCTTAGGATTTGCTTCCTCAGGTATACATAGTAATGGTTATTCTTTGGTTAGAAAAGTATTTGATATGTCTAAAGAAAGCCTGGACAAATATTATGATGAAATAGGTTCTACTTTAGGAGAAGAATTATTAAAGCCAACAAAAATATATACAAAAAATATTCATTTACTTAAAAAAGAAGGAATTACTATAAAAGCCTTAAGCCACATAACAGGTGGCGGATTTTATGAAAATATACCTAGAATGTTGCAAGAAGGTTATCATGCTAAAATAGATAAAAATAGTTTTAACACTCTTCCAATATTTAATTTTTTAATGAAAGCAGGAAACATTTCGGAGGAAGATATGTTTAGCACATATAATATGGGAATTGGCATGATAGCAGTTGTGCCAAAAGATGAAGCTAAAAAAGCTATAAAAATATTAGCTGAACAATTAGGCGAAAAAAGCTATATTATTGGTGAGATAGAAAAAGGAAAAGAGGGTATTACATTATGTTAAATTTAGGTGTTCTTGTTTCAGGGGGAGGAACAAATCTACAAGCTATTTTTGATAGAATTGAATCAAGAGAACTAAATAATGTACAAATATCTATTATTATTAGTAGTAACCCAAAAGCCTATGCATTAGAACGAGCTGAAAAATATGGAGTTAAGAATATTATCATAAACCCTAAAGAATTTGAAACAAGAGAACTATTTAATAAAAAATTAATAAAAGCATTAAAAGAAGCTGAAGTAGATTTAGTTGTATTAGCAGGTTATCTAGTTGTATTAGATGAAGAAATTGTTTGTGCTTTTAAAAACAAGATTATTAATGTGCATCCATCCCTTATACCTTCTTTTTGCGGTAAAGGTTATTATGGTCTAAAAGTTCACCAAGCAGCAATTGATAAAGGGGTTAAGGTATCTGGAGCAACAGTTCATATAGTAGATGAAGGAACGGATACAGGACCAATAATTATGCAACAAGTTGTTGAAGTTAAACAAGATGATACACCTATGACTTTACAAAAAAGGGTAATGGAAGAAGCTGAATGGGTTATTTTGCCCAAGGCTATTCAATTATTTGCTGACAATGTTGTATCGATTAAAGGTAAGAAAGTTTTTATAAATTCATAGTATAAAAATATTTGAAGTGTATATTAAGTTAAATAAATAGAGGAGGTTCGAATATGAAAGTGTTAGTAGTCGGTGGCGGTGGAAGAGAACACTCTATCGTATGGAAAATAGCTCAAAGTAGTAAAGTTAGTAAAATATATTGTGCCCCTGGAAATGCAGGGATTAAAGAATTGGCAGAATGTGTTACTATTAAGCCAACAGATGTAAAAACTTTAATAGCATTTGCAAAGCAAAATGAAATAGATCTTACTATTATAGGTATGGATGATCCACTTATGTTAGGTATTGTTGATGCTTTCCAAGAGGAAGATTTAAAAGTATTTGGACCAAGTAAAGCTGCTGCAATAATAGAAGGATCAAAAGCTTTTTCTAAAGAATTAATGAAAAAGTATAATATTCCCACTGCAGGATATGAGACATTTAATAATCCTGAAATAGCAAAAGAGTATTTAAAGAAAAGTAAATTTCCTATTGTTTTAAAAGCAGATGGATTAGCATTAGGGAAAGGTGTATTGATATGTAATACTTTAGAAGAGGCCCTTGATGGAGTGAATACTATTATGGTTGAGAAGAAATTTGGCAATGCTGGAGATACTTTGGTTGTTGAAGAGTTCATGGTTGGAAGAGAAGTTTCAGTTCTAGCATTTTGTGATGGAGAACATATAGTGCCAATGACTAGTGCTCAAGATCATAAGAGGGCTAAAGATGGAGACAAAGGTCTTAATACAGGAGGGATGGGAACATTTTCTCCTAGTCCTTTTTATACTGAAGATGTCAATAAGTTTTGTGTAGAAAAAATCTATAAACCAACAATTAAGGCTATGAAATCAGAAGGCAGGGCTTTCACAGGGATTTTATTCTTTGGTCTTATGCTTACTCAAGAGGGCCCAAAAGTATTAGAATATAATGCTAGATTTGGTGATCCAGAAGCACAAGTTGTATTGCCAAGAATGGAGAATGACCTTATTGAAGTAATAGAAGCTTGTATTGAAGGAACATTAGATAAAATTGATTTGAAATTTACAAGTGATGCCGCTGTATGTGTAGTTCTAGCATCGGAGGGATACCCAGTTAAATATGAAAAGGGTTTTGTTATAAAAGGTTTAGATTGGTTCAGAAAACAAGATGAATTTTATTGTTTTCATGCAGGCACAAAGACAAATCATAAAGAAGTACTAACCAATGGGGGGCGTGTTCTAGGAGTAGTAGCAAAAGGTGATAACCTAAAATCAGCAAGGAAGAATGCCTATAAGGCAGTAGATAAGGTTAAATTTGATAATAAATATTATAGAACAGATATTGGGAAGTCAATAGAATAAAATATATGGATTAGATAATTTGTAGAGGCGCTTCACGAAGCGCCTTTTTTAGAGTAAATCTAGGTTATAATCTTTGACAAAAGTCATATGTAAAAGTTAAAATAAAAGTAGTAAAATTATTTAGGGGGCTAAATGTGAAGAATAATGAAATTAAAATTGATATGGGAAAAATGACTTCAGAGATTTTTGATAAAATAATACAATTATCTAATGAGTTTATACAAGATGATAGTAAATATTTGAGATTAGAGTTAAAGAAAGAAAATGCGACAATAGCAAAAATGCTTTTCGAGATTATTAGTTTGAATTTCTATATTTACTATAATAATTTTTTGAACAAGCTTAATGAGGGAGAAAAGCAAGAGTTACTAACTTCTTTTATGAGGAATTATGAAAAATATTGTTTAGATAATTTTGGTTTTGAAGAAGAAGATTTTTTAAAAATATGTTCATTATTAAATTATAGATTTAAGGAATATTCAGAGAGTAATAATATAAGAGAGACAAGCAAAATTGTAATTAAGAATATTATAGAAGAAGATAAAGATGATCCAGAAAAGGAAGTTGTAATAGGCAAGTATTATTCATATGTTTTAGAGAATATTTCTAAAGGTATTATGGAGAATATAGAATAGTAATGAAGGATATTCACATAGATAATAAACCTCAGTATAGTATAAACAATACTGAGGTTATTTGTTTGTGCAAAGAATATATAGATTATTTAATCAAGATATCTATATATTGCAATATAACGTTGAAAGATGGATTAATATGTGATATCATAGCCTTAAAAAGGAGGTAAAAAAAATGCCAAGTATTATAGATGTAGATGTAAATGTAATAACTATTTTTTGGGCTGGAATTGCTTCATTTTTCACACCTTGTGTATTGCCCTTAATGCCAGTATATTTTAGTGTTTTGGCTGGCACACAAATTAATTCGAAGTTATTTGATAATAAGGCAAGGAAGAATTTGATAATTAATACTATATCATTTATTTTAGGTATTTCATTTGTATATATAATGTTAGGTATAGCAGCTACTAGTATAGGAAAAATTATACTTGATTATAAAGATGTTATTAGAAAAATTGGTGGCATTGTTGTTATTCTAATAGGATTAAACTATATTGGCATTATAAAATTAGGTTTTATTAATAAAGAAAAAAAGTTTAAACAAAAAAATGATAAAACATCTTTTTTTCAATCTTTTGTATTAGGATTAACATTTAGTTTTGGTTGGTCACCTTGTATAAGTAGTTTCTTAGTTCCGGTAATTACAATGGCAATGGGTAAAAATGTTGGAGGGGCTATTGGATATTTTAGTATTTACACGCTAGGTTTTAGTATTCCTTTTCTTATATTTGCTATCCTTACAAGTTTAGGAGTTAATAATATACAAGGTATTTATAAATATTTGGATAAGATAAAGATTATTGGAGGGCTATTGCTTATAATTATGGGT
>JBKGYG010000057.1:0-11048 GCA_046546235.1 Eubacteriales bacterium
AATCAGCTGGGACAAATCGCATGCGAACGTGGCAAAGCCACTTTTGTCCTATTATAGGAAAGTCCTGTTTTTAAGATAATTGACACTTAAAACATGTGCCAATTGTACTAGTTTAATTAACTAAGAGTATTCAATCAGCTGGGACAAATCGCATGCGAACGTGGCAAAGCCACTTTTGTCCTATTATTCTTAACCTTTATGTTCTTATATATTCTTTTAAGTTATAATTTTTATAAAAAGCAATTCTTGCAACCAAGCATAATACAGAAATATAACTTAGCGGCTTTTATTCTGTAATCTTCTAAAATAATGAAAAATAATACCTAATTTATATACAATTGCATTTGACTTTCTTAAAGCAATTTCTTTTCCAACAGCCTTTCCCCCGATTGTTAAAGAAGCTATGACAGCAGTAAAAATTAAATTTACAACTGTTGATAAAAATGTATTTGTTGAATCTATATTTATTTTAATAAGAATTGCTGCTGCAGCTGAACCTGATATTATTCCGGAAATATCTCCAATAACATCATTAAAAAAATTAGATACAGCCCCTGCATTCCTTATTATAATAATACTTTCTTTAGCACCAATAACTTTGCTTGCTGCCATTGAGTGAAAAGGGGTTTCATCAGATGCTGTAACAGCAATTCCTAATCCATCAAAGAATATGCCCATTAGTACTATTAATAAAAGTATTATTATAGCACCAAATATGCTTAGTTTTTCCATAAAAATCAAAGAAATATAGCTAATAATCAGTGCCAAGAAAAACGTTGTTATAGAAATTCCAATTAACCAGGAATAGTTTATTTTTTTATTTGTATTATAAGGTGATTTAAATTTCACCTTCATTTTTTTATATTTCAATACTAATCAACCTCAATGAATCCATATATTATACATAAACAAACTGAAGATAGTATACTTAGTAAATTTTACGGCATATAGTCTAGCAGGTTTTCCCAGATTCATACTTTTTTGTCACCAAAAAAGTGGTTTCCCATTAAATGAAACTCTATCGTGTCACCAACAACAGCGCTAGATCGCCTTAATAACCGTACTGTAATCCCAAATATACTTCCGAAGAACAGTCTAGGAGTTTTCCTCAACAATATCTTTTAATCCCTAGCCTCTTTTGCGAAAAAAAGTTTCAAGTAACAATAACTAAATACTTTTTGGCCAAAAAAAGAACAAAGCTTAAATTACTATCCCCTTTTCATCACGCAAGGCAGGCTACACTGTCCACAGCTCTTCACCGCGCGACAGGTTCACCCTACGCCGTAAATCACCCATTATAAGCTTTTCACGCACGTAGGTCTCCGCGATATAAGGGTCAACGCCCACATGCCTTTGTGGATCGCCCTTATATCTTAACTCCCAGCACCAGCCCGCAACTGGGCGTCACCAGCCACCACCAGGAACTTCATCGATATGCCCTTTAACGGATTTTTAGGCCCGTCTTGAGGATTAAAAATATTGACTAGAATACTGCATCTTCAGTTTGCTTGCTTTAGTTATTATATCATACTTAAATTCATTGTTCTATGGTATTTTTTATATCTTATACATATATTAATATAAATAAAATAATGTAACAAAAATACCAAGTAATCCTCCTATAAAAACTTCTATAGGTGTATGGCCTAAAAGTTCTTTTAATCTCTCTTCAAAATGTAATTCATTATTCTCTAACTCTTTTACAATTTTATTTAACACTTTTGCTTGTTTACCAGCTGCCCTTCTAACACCTGATGCATCATACATAATTACTAAAGCGACTATAGAAGCTATACCAAACATTGATGAATCATATCCTTGTAATTCTCCTATAGCTGTTGCTAAAGCACAAACAGTAGCTGAATGAGACGAAGGCATTCCACCTGAAGCTACTAATTTCGTAAAATCTATACGTTTTGTAGAAAATAAAGCTAAAGTTAATTTTATCAATTGAGCTATCAACCAAGCTAATACTGCACTAATTAAAGGTTTATTATATAAAATAGCTGAAAATCCATTCAAATATTGCACCTCATTTTTCTCTATAAATTAGATAATTAACTAATTCTATTAAAAATGTATTATTTTTATTAATCATTTTTATTTTTCTAGTAGCATCATAAGATAATTTTTTAATATGCTCTTTTGATTTCTCCAAACCATAATATTGAACATATGTTGATTTCTTGTTCTTATTGTCACTATTTATGGGCTTACCCAAAACTTGCATACTACTAGTAATATCTAAAATATCATCTTGTATCTGAAAAGCTAAGCCTATTCTTTGACCGATATTACTTATAAGCTGTACTTCTTCATCTTGTGCTTTTGCAATTATAGCTCCTACAACCATTGCAGCTTCAATAAGGGCTGCAGTTTTATGTTTGTGAATAAAATTTAATTGTTCTAAAGGTATATCTTTATTTTCTGATTCAACATCTACAACTTGTCCACCAATCATACCATAAATGCCTGCTTTTTTTGCTAAAAAGTACATAGCTTTGTTTAATTCTCTTGCTTCGTTCTCGTTGTTTACACAAGCCTGTGCCATAATTTCAAAAGAATAATTTAACATAGCATCTCCAGTTAATATAGCCATATCTTCACCAAATTTTTTATGTGTAGTTAATCTACCACGTCTATAATCATCATTGTCCAAAGACGGTAAATCATCATGAACAAGTGAATAAGTATGAATCATCTCAATAGCAACTAAAAAAGGATCAATAACGTTAGAATTACCTCCAAATAACCTATATGTTTCTTCCATTAATATTGGTCTAATTCGTTTTCCTCCAGAACTTATGCTATAACTTATAGATTCCAATATAGTCTTTTGATATGATGAAGATTGCGGTAAATAACGACTTATAACATCATTTATCATAGTTTGTTTTTGTTTTAATTTATCTTTAAATGTCATTAGGTTGTTAATACTCCTTATCTTATTTGGTTTCTAAGAGTTATCATCATTCTCCTTATTTATAATTATAATATCCTTTTCTGCTTTTTCCAAATTATCTGTGCATTGATTAAGTAATTGTATACCCTCTCGGTATAAAGATATTGTTTCTTCTAAGGAACTATCCTGTTCTTCTAATTGTTCTACTATTTTTTCAAGATTATTTAATGCTTTTTCTATATCAAATTTATCCGTCATCATCTTCCCACCTTCTATTTATCTTATTTTTAACCTTAACTTCTATTTTACCATCTAATAATTGTAAAATTAAAGGTTGTTGATTCTCCACTTGTTCAATACTCTTTATTATATTACCCTTTGTGTCTGAAACAAAAGCATAACCCTTTTGTAATCGGCTAATTGGAGATAAAGCTTTTATTTTATCATTTAGTAATTTAACTCTATAATTATAATCTTTTACTTTATTATTAAGAGCAACCTTCATACGGTTTTCCAAATCAATTAAAAATTGTTGATGCTCTTGAATTTTATATATTGGGTTTACATAATTTACCCTTAACTGAATATGCTTTAATTGATTTTTTAATTCATCAAATTTACGATATAAAGAATTATTTAGTTTATATTTATATTGTTTTATCAAATCATCTAATATTTCTATTGATGGTACTGCTAACTCTGCAGCGGCAGAAGGAGTTGGCGCTCTCAAATCAGAAACGAAATCCGAAATAGTAAAATCAGTTTCATGTCCTACTGCTGAAATAATTGGTTTAGTTGCATTAAAAATAGCCTCAGCTACTATTAATTCATTAAAACCCCATAAGTCTTCTATTGAACCACCACCTCTTCCAACAATTATTATATCAATATCCTCCATACAATCCAACTCTTGTATCCCTTTTACAATACTTAAAGCTGCTTTTTCCCCTTGAACTATGGATGAGTATAACACTAACTGTATATATGGATTCCTTCTTTTTGATACATTAATAATATCATTAATTGCTGCTCCAGTAGACGAAGTTACTATCCCTACTTTTTTAGGATATTTAGGTATGTTTTTTTTATATTCTTGTTTAAAGTAACCTTTTTCTTCTAATGTAATTTTTAGTTCTTCAAATTTTTGAAATAATTCTCCTATACCTTCTAAACGTATTTGACTAACATAAAGTTGATATTGTCCTGTGCGTTCATAAACAGATATATATCCCCTTGCAATAATATTCATACCATCTTCTACTCTATTAGGTATTAAATGTTTATATCTATTAAATAAAACACATGATATACAAGCTGTCCCATCTTTCAGTGTAAAATAAATATGACCAGAATTATGCAATTTATAATTAGATATCTCACCTTTTATCCATATATCATTTACAACAAAATCTTGAACAAACAGATTTTTGATATAGGCATTTACTTGAGAAACAGAAAATATATTCTTCACATTTAACGCCCCTTTATTCTACAATTTTAGCTAATACTCCATTTATAAAAGACGGTGAATGTTCTCCACCATATTTTTTAGCAAGTTCAACAGCTTCATTAATTGCTATGCTTGTTGGCACTTTATCATTATACTTAATCTCATAAATTGCCAATCGCAAAACTGTTATATCAACTTTTGCCATCCTACTTGCTTTCCAATGTTCTGCTTTTTCATTAATTATTGAATCAATCTCATCTAGATGAATAATAATTCCAGACACATGTTCATTAATATATGCAATAGATTCGCTATCAGCTTTCTTTATTTCAGAAATATATAATTCAATCTGTTTTGTAAAGCCACTAATCTCATTAAATTCAATTCTAAATAATAATTTGAATATATGTTCCCTAAGTTTTCGCCTATTCATTTATTATCCTCCTAATAGATAAGTCAAATTAGTCTTTATTTATTATATTTACCATGATAAGCATTTTAAAACCCTTAAATATCTCTATTTAAGGGTTATACATATAATTATACACTATTTAATTAAAAAGTAAAATATTTATTTTTTTTCAACATTTACTCCTGCTATTCGAATATTCACCTCTGATACAGTTAATCCAGTCATTGTTTCTATAGCAGATTTCACACGGTCTTGAACCGTATTTGAAACTTCTGGAATACTATATCCATATTCCAAATTCAAGGATAAATCTACAGTAACATCTTCTTCTCCAAGTTCTACTCTTACACCTTTTGATAAATTCTTCATTCCTAATTTGCTGACAAGTTCACCTGTTATATTGCCTGCCATATTAGCTACTCCCTCAACTTCAGTAGCTGCAAGCCCAGCTATAATAGCAACAACTTCATCTGCAATATGAACTTCGCCTACTTGATCCTTTTCATGTATTTTAAAAGTATTTCTTTGTTCCATATTTTTCCTCCTATCATCAGCAATTATCTTATGTTTATTATAGCTAAATTGGTAGTTATTTGCAAATTTTTTTAGCTTTTTGTAAATAATAAATTAGTTTATTCACTAAGATTTAAAGGTGTTATTATAATGTTATCTGCTGGAAATCCTGTTGTTCTCTTAACTACATCTGTTATTTGAGCCGTTTTAGCATCGCCTAATTCTTGTTCACTAACAACAACATCAACAGTGTCTGTTTCTGAATTTATTCTTACATAAACATTTTCAAATCCTTTTGCTTTTAACATATCTTCTGCAGCTGCTTCGTTTTCTATTCTTTTTTGTAATTCTATTAATTCATCATTTGCTTTTTCTTTTTCTTCATCAGGTATATTATTGCCATCAATCACTTCTAAATAGTCTTCTTTTACTCTAGCCCTTGTTTGTTCTCTTTCTATCTTTGCACTAATAAAAAAATCACCAATATTTACATTATTATTAGTAAAAATTGCTTCACCTGGGTCACTTCCATCAATATCTCCATCTTGACTAGTTGTTTCTGTTACATCTTCATTTTCGTTATTTTGATCTTGGTTTTCTTCTTGTGAATCATCTTGTTCTTGATTGTCTTCCATTACTATGCCATCATCATTAGGTACTAATGCACCTGTTTCTACATTAGAGTTATCCGTTGTTATCATATCGTCTGACTCAGGTATATTTTTTTGAGTAAAGTTTAAATACCCTGCTATGGCTATCATTATCACAAGTGCTGTGATAACAACTTGATTTCTTTTAAATATATTCATTATGTATTCCCCCTTAATCTAAAACCATCTTCATCACTTTAATTCTATGCTTTGGGATATTAAATAATGCCTCTGTTGCATCAATTAAATTATTTTTTATAGTAGGATTTTCTCCACCTTGAGCAATTATTACTATTCCACTAACTTCTGGCTCTAGTTCTTTTATTACAAAAGGTATATTTGATCCCTCTGGACTATTAGTTAATACAGTTCCTTCTTCAAAATCTTTCTCAGAACTTACTCTTTCTCCACCCTCACTATCTTTTTCCTCAGTTTCGCTAGAACTATAAGGGCGATCCTTATTTAAAACAAGTTCTTTTGACGATTTTACAGTTATCATAACGTCTACCTCACCAACACCATCGATTTTCTTAAGTATTGTCTCTAGTTTTTGTTCCATTGTTTCCTCATAAGATTCCTCTTCTTTTTGTTCATCAATTTCTTTTAATGATGCGTAGTTTTCTTGTTGCTTTAATTCTCCTTCATCATTGCTCATAATAGGTTTTGATATTATTAGCAAAAAAACACCTACTACTAACATAATTATAAGTTTTTCTACACCAATATTTTTCAATGTTATCTTTTTAACATCTAATTGTTCTTTCATTATTTTCACCTACTTGTTTCTTTTTAGAATAATTCATATGAAATTACTCCTTATTTATCTTACGAATAATATAACCCCTTATTTGTATTAGCTTTTAGTTTAAATTTAACTCTTTTTTATACTTATATGTATATTGCTTGGGTGAAGTTTATAGAAGTCAATTAATATATTTTTTATCTTTTTTTCAAATACAATTTCTTCAGAAGTTTTAATAGAAGTATCTATCTCGTTTGATATTATAATTCTATCTATTTGTATTGTATTCGATGCTGTTTTTTTGTCTTCTTCTAATGATGTACTTATAAATATCTTTTCTATAGTTCCGTACTTATCACTTTCTCTATTTTTATTAACTTCTATTCCTACATCTTTGATATATATTCCATCTTGTTCTAACAAAAAAATAATTTGGTTTTTTAATTCTGACATATAAGATTCAATTATCATTTTTTCTTGTTCTTCTGTAAAGTCATCATACTGTCGTTTTAAGCCCTCTTGTTCAATGTTTAAATTTTCATCTAATAATTTAGTACTTAATTCTCTGTCTAAGTTGTTTAATTTAGCTAATGGTTGAATAATAATTATTATTAAAACTAAACCAGTAAAAACCTTTATATATTTACGATATTGTCCTTGGGGCAGTAAATTCAAAATAATAGTTACTAGAATAATATATATAAGTATATTCTTTATCCAACTATATATAAAAGCTATCATTTATCTATCTCCTTTTTTATTCTCTATATAAAGCTTTTTAAGACTTGCACAAACTGCAATGAAAAGCAAAAATACCAAATCCTTGCTAACAAGTTTGAATTTTTGATTTTCATGTTACCTAGCTGCAAATGTCAAATTTGTTGATATAGTCACAATTGCTATACTTATAATAAATAATAAAGCTACAGTAAATACTGCACCTAGTAATAACTTAGTTGAGTCACCAATTCCACTTAGACAATCAACAACTCGTTTATTTGATATTGGTTGAATTATTGCTGCTACTCCATAATAAATAAGTATAAAAGCTATAATTTTTAATAGGGGTATTAAACAAATTGTAATAAGTATAATTACGCCCCCAACTCCTACAGCATTTTTTATTAGCACTGTTGACCCTAATACTGTATCAGTAACTCCATCCATGGCAGAACCAACAACTGGCACTACTTGCATTACATTCTTAATCGATTTATTAGTTACAGTATCTACCATAGGCATCGTTAGACTTTGAAGTAAATTCAACCCAAAAAAAAGCACTAATATCGTTTTTAATATCCAACTTACCGCTCCTTTAAAAATCTCCGTTAATTTTGATAAAATGCTCTCCTCAGTTATATTATTTGCTATTTCTAGAATAACAATTAAATTTATAAGAGGTAATATTATTTTTAAAATCAAGTAATTTATTATACCTATTAGTAATAATGTTGTTTCATGAAACATAAGTGTTGAAGTAAAATTACCTGATAAAGAAACTGTAGCAAAGAAACTAGGCACTAAAGCTTGTATAAATACTAAAGCATTGTTTATAGTAGTTTCTGATATTTCACCAACTAATTGAAAAGTTTTTATCAGAATAGCTGATAGAATTAAATATGTAACAAAAAAACCAACCTCACCTATGTATTTACTATTAAATGCTGAAGTAAAATTAGTAAATATTGCTATTATAATAGTTATTACAATAATTTGCACCATCAAATCCGTATTTAAAAATACTTCTTGAAAGATAGCCTTAAAACTCCACTCTAGTATCTCCATAACTGAAAAATTATAATCACCAGATATTATCTCATCTGTCATTTGTCTAAAATCAATCTGTTGGTTGTTTTTATTTTTTACTGATAACTCATCTATAGTATTTTGTATCTCATCATAATCTATCGCCATTTCTTTCTGTTCATTTATATACTCTTTTTCATCCTCTTCAGCTAATACATTTATTGGAAATGCTAAAAAAAATATTAATAGCCATATCCATCTTTTGAACATTTTTTTACTCTCCTATCTTTTGTTATAATATTCTTCAGTTCAAAAACATTGTCACAGTATCTATTATTGAGAGTAATATAGGTAAGCTTACTACAAGTATAGATAATTTGCCTACAATTTCTATCTGAGATGCTATAGCTGAATACCCAGCGTCCTTACATAATTGGGAACCAAACTCTGCTATATATGCTATGCCTACTATTTTTAACAAAATATTTATATATATGTTACTTATACTTAGATGTTCATATATCTTACTTATAGTTGTTAGTATTACTTCTAATTTATCAACAGCAAAATAGAATATAATGATTGCCGCAACCAAACTAATATAAACACCATACTCTTGATTTCTTGATTTAAATTGTAATGCTAATAATACTGAAACAATGCCTATTATTGCGATCTGAATTATATTCATTATTTACCACCTTATAATTGAAAAATTCGTTTTACAGTTTCAAAAAGATCATTGATATAAGGTATAACCCAAAATAATACCAGAACTAAGCCTGCTAACGTAGTTAAAAACGCATGTTCTTCTCTTCCTGTATGTTTTAAAACTGTGTTTATAACAGAAACTAAAATACCAACTGCTGCTATCTTAAATATTAAAGTTATAGTCATTTTTATCCCCCTTCGTAGAATTTGCTCTATCTTAAATAAATACAATTACAATTAATATTCCACCTAACAATCCAATATTTTTATATAATTTTCCTGTTTGACTATTATGATCTATAGCATATTTTATTTCTTCTTCTAATTGTTCCAAATACATATCTATTGTATTTAATTGCATTTCTTTATCAAGATAGCCTAACGTTTCACCTAATTGTTTTAATTTTGCTATATCTCCTTTTTTTAGATATGTCTTTAATAATGTTTTATCAATTTCTTGCTCCCATATTTTTTGAAGATCTTGACCATTGTATTTTTTAAGCTCTTCACCTACTTTTTGCAGAAATTCTTTAAAAGGATAATGACTTCTCTTTGAAATTTGTTCTAAAGCTTCTGGCAAAGGTGAAAGAGAATATTTTATTTCTCCCCTTAACATAATCATTATTTTTTTTAATTGTTTTAAATCTTCTAACCTAAAAGATAATGATTTACTAAAATAAAGCCCAATTAAAGCTGAAGAAGTTATAGTAATTATGGCACCTATAATTTTCAAAAACATTTTAATCATCCTTTTTAACTTGTATTTTTTTATGAGATTTGTTCTTTTGTTCTGTTTGTATTAATTAAATCCCTTATTATTGGTTTTCTATTATTATCATATATCTCAGTTATTTCACCAATTTTATTTTTGTTACTTAATACTACATATCGTTCAAATAGGTAGTTTTTTACTAATTCTTTAAGTATAGGTTTTTGTTCTATTTCTTCAATTGATTGACCGTGTACTGTGCATATTAATTTACAACCTGAACTCATAACATATTCAATTGCTCTAATATCGTTTGCACTACCTATTTCATCAGCTGCCAATACTTGTGGTGACATAGACCGAATTAGCATCAACATACCTTCTGCCTTTGGGCAACAATCTAATACATCCGTTCTAATTCCTAAGTCATTTTGAGGGACTCCGTTATAGCATCCACCTATTTCAGACCGTTCGTCAACGACTCCAACAGTCAAACCGTCAAGCCATCTATTACCGTTTGATACTTGTCTTACAATGTCTCTAATAAGGGTAGTTTTCCCACACCTAGGAGGGGAAATTATTAATGTATGTAAAAAATTATTATTTTCAATCAAATGTGGTAGTACATCATTTGCACAACCTATTATCTCATGAGATATTCTTACATTAATAAAAGCAATACTTTTTATACTTTTTATAACATCATCTTCTACTAAAACTTTCCCAGCTAGTCCAACACGATGTCCCCCTTGTATAGTAATAAAACCTTGCTTTACATCATCTTCAAAAGCATATAATGAATAATTACTAATAAATTCAGTAGTTTCCCTTATTTCTTTTTTTGTAACTATAAAAGTATTATTTATTTTATTATCTAATTTCCCTTGTTGATTTATAAAATATTCTTTGTTATTATAAACAATAATTAAAGGCGAATTCATTCTTAAACGGATTTCTTGCAAATCTTTAAAATAATTATCAGGAAGTTGTCCTAAAACTTCTCGAATATTTAGAGAAAAAATTTTTAAAATAGATTCTTTCTTCAACTTGTCCACCTCCCTTATAGAATATATATGTTTGTCCTTGTATAAATATGACAAATATTTAAATTTATTAATTTTATTACTTGCTAACAATTACTATAAGCATTACTAGCATAAAAAAATGGGCGCATCGTGATACGCCCCTACTAAAAATTGGTGTGTTGTACAAT
>JBKGYG010000058.1:0-11005 GCA_046546235.1 Eubacteriales bacterium
TCTTTAGTTATAATTGACCAAAAACTTATATTTTTAACCAATACCTAAGATACATTAATACTTATATTAGAAAAAGTAATTAAAAGAACCACTTATTTTAAACAAGCGGTTCCTCCTTATTTTAATCAGTCTTTTTTTCAGATAAAAGCTTAGTTCCACTACCTATATTATCAAATTCGTTTTCCTTAATTATTGTAACAAAAGCTTGTTCTGGAATATTAAGTGTTTCACTTGCTTTTAATACAACTTCATTCACTAATTTTGCTTTTTGTTCTTTTGACATCTTTCCTGCTTCAATTGTAATCACTGGCATTTCTTTAATTCTCCTTTATTTTAATTTTTAATATCCATGCCCCCGAATATAGCAGTACATCTTATGTTAATTGTTTTTACTTCTTCATTGCTTTCATCAACAACTGTATTATTATCCCAACCTCCAAAGATAGGCACCCCTGTTGCCATAACTCTCCAATTCTTTGGTACCCATATTGTTATTCCACCAAATACAGCTGTTAATTCAAGATCTACTCCATCTTCTTCAAGTTTGGCTTCTCTTAAGTCTATTTCTGCTCCTCCAAATATAGCAGTTATACTTCCACCTTTGAAATTTTTAGTAGTGTTTTTAGTTTCTACTGCACCAAATATAGCTATATTATCAATAAATCCTTCTTCTTTTACATTAATTTTCTCTTTAAATGCCCTAGAAAATATAAATGCTATTCCCACTAAAACAAGTATACTAGGCCATATGTATCCAGAAAAGTCGTTTGGGAGTATATCTATCTTATGTAATTGCAATAATACACCCACACATATTGTAATAAGGCCTGCAATGTACGAAATATTCTTTTTGAATAGTTGAATAATCCCTACCATTATAATTATTGACGGCCAATAACTAGAAATTATTTCATTGAATTCTATTACATCAGCTTGTTGAAGAAAAAATCCAATACCTAAAATAACTAAGATAATTCCAACCACATTTTTACTAGACAAAAAATGCCTCCTTTTAATAGATTTTCTTTAATTATATCTATTTAGTTTTGTAATTACAATATTTTTGATCGTAAAACTTTAAAATATAATAAGTAACAATATAATGATTATTACTCGAATTTAATAATCATTTCAATGTTAGCAAATGATATAACATCTTTATTACTTAATTCTCTTTTCCCTTGTATTGGTAACCCATTAATAAATAACTCTGTGGTTTCAAGTACTTTTGATATGTATAAATGGTTATTTGTATAAGATAAAATCAGATGCCTATCTTTAACATCTTTATCAAAACTGAAAACTATATCACTTTTGCGCTTATTTCTTCCAATAATAGTTTTTTCATTTACATTACAAACAATTGCTTTAAATTGTTCTGAAGAAAATGGTTCTAACTTTATCTTTTTTGTTGGATAATCTAAAGGTGTTTTGTCATTTCTTTTTTGTTTTATTATTAGCCTAAATAATATAATTAATAATATCAAAATCACTATTGTTAATAAACACATAATAATTGTAGTAATAATTAACTCACTATTAATTGCATTATCTCCAATAATTTCTTCCTTTGTCTCGTTATTAACTTCTTTTTTTATTGTTGTTTCAGGATTATTTTCACTATAATTTATAGCTTCTATATTTGAAGCATTAAAACTTACAATTGCTAGAAAAGCTATAATAATCCTAATTATTGATCTATTGTATTTTTTCACTTTAATCACACCATTACCATTTAAATTGTTCTGAGCAAAGTGGTATAAACATTAACTCAGTATTACCTATCTTAATTTTATCATAAGGTTTTAATAAAAGCTCAGAGATAAGTAATTTCTCATTTACATAACAGAGGCCTCTTCCCCTGCCTTGAACAAGATAATAATTATTACCTACCGGATCATATATTACACAGGAGTGTTCATCTCTAGATATAGCCATGTCTGAATCTATTATTATCTCATTAGTATGATCCCGTCCAATTCTATTTCTTCCAATTAAAATCTTATAATCTTTACCTTTGTTTTCACCATCTAAACAAACTAACCACCCAACTACCAATTCATTTTCTTTGCTATCTGTCATACCCATAGCTACTGTTTTAAAAGCATCATCGTTTATATTTTCTTTTGGCATTGTTTTCCCCACTTCCTTTGGATTAAAGCCATTTTTTGGCATTGTAGCTCCATAATCTGGATCTTTCTTTTGACCTGTTTCCTTATAGTTTATTTCAAAATCATCAATTTGGATTCCACAATATGGACATAAAGTATGTTTTTCAGGATCATAATAATGCCCTTTCTCGCAACTAATCTTAGCCACTTTTCTCCCTCCTTAATGTAGTTATTCATTTATGTATACTGCAATTGCTGAAAAATTATCCATTTGTCCCTTTGCATTAATTATGGCTCTTTTTCCTATTTGTTTTAACCACTTATCTGGTGAGTTTTGTTTTAATAAATCTATTTCCATTTCTGTTTCTGTTACATTTTCCCATAACCCATCGCTACATAATAGAAATGCACTTTCATTTATTGAAAAAATATTATTTGAGATTGTAATTTCACTTCCTTGGCCTAGTACACTTAATAATTTGCTTCTATCTTTGTGCCTTCTAATATTATCAACAGATATTTCACCTATATTTACCAACTTTTGACATACACTATGATCCTTCGATTGAAATTTTTTATAATAATTTTCAAATCTATATAATCTAGAATCTCCAACATGCCCATAATAAACTTCGTCTGTTGTTATTATTAATACAACTACTGTTGTTCTTAAACCATTTAGTAGCTGTTTTTCTTTTTGCATGGCAATTAATGATTTATTAGCATTATTAATTAAGTCAGTCAATACTCCTTCATTAATCACTTTTAATTGTTTAAAGTTTTCAGTAATATGGTTGCACACAAATTTAGAGGCAACTTCTCCTCCGTCATGAGCACCTAATCCATCAGCAAGGACAAAACAATAATTACCATTGTATTCTAACATATCACAATAATCTTCATTTATTTCTCTGTCACCTTTATTAAGAATATAACTCCATTTTACTAACATTGATAAACTCCTCAATAACTTTCTTTATAATAAATTTTAATTTAAATACTCAACAGCCACTACTGACATATTATCTTGATGAGGCTTATTGTGTTGATTAACCGCTTTAATACAGTGTTCCGAAACTTTTTCAATAGGGGTTAAATCTAATATGTCTTTTATTTCTTTATCTTTTAATGTTCCATATACTCCATCAGAACACATTAATAATACATCTTTGTATCGAAGCTTTAATGGATTGGTACAAGAATCTATTTTATTAATGTTTTTTTGTCCCAAATAACTGGTTAACTTTTCTCTATCTTTGTCGTTAAATGCTTCTTCTCTAGTTATCTTTTCAAGCAATACTTTTTCTAATAGTGAATTTAAATAATTATGCTCCTCATTAATAAGTGTAAGTTTATTTTGCCTATATAAGTATAAACGACTATCCCCTATTGAAGACCAATATAACTTACCATTTTTAATTACTATAACAATAATAGTTGTTCCTATCCCTCCAGGAACTGAACTTTTTAAAGATAAATCATATATTTTATTTGATATTTGTATTAAAGCAGCTTCTATCTCTTTTTCTATATGCGTTTCTTTAACATTAGATAATAATCCTTTTATTTCTTTTACTGCCATCGAACTAGCTATTTCACCTTTTTCAATGCCTCCCATGCCGTCGCACAACACTCCAATTAGATCCACATTCATTTTTTCTTTATATTTATCTGAAAAAGAAATTGCATCTTCTTGATTATTCCTTTTCCCAATATGTAAATCCATTGAACTTTTAAATTCCAATTTTTCTGTTTCGAAAAATTTCGTTGATTTATTATTTTTGTTCTTAATTTTAAGTATCATAATAATTAATATAGCTATAATAATTACCTGAATTAACAAAACCCAAATAATAATATTCATATCTATATTTTTAATAAAATTAAACACTCTTATTATCCTCCAATTAGCTAACCCCTTATTTTTATATTTATCTTTACTTTAATCGAATCTTATTTCAAACATATCATCTTCATTAGCTAAGTAAAAACGATCTCCATTATTTAGAATAACTTTTGTACCAGTCACAACTCTTTTCCCATTTGCTAAGAATGTTCCATATGAAGACCCATTATCTTGTAATTTTACCAGTCTATTATTAGTATCAAATTCTAATATACAATGACTGCCACTTATGCCCTTATAATCAGCAGGATAAACAATATTATTAGATGGATTACGTCCAATTGTTATAATAGAATCAATTGAAAAAACTTTACCTGCTTGATAACCAGTAACCCCAATTAATTTAGCCCTTAGTTGCTTCACTACTGGTTTAGAAGTCGCTTTCTCAACTTGTTTTTTTGTTTTTCCCTTTTTCTTTTTATTGATAATAAAAATTACTGCTAAGATAATTAACACTAACAATATGCTTCCACAAATAACTATAATGGTCGTCATATTAGAGTTATCTTCTTCTTCATTAATATCGGTCTCCTCCGATATTTCTTCATCCAATTCTGCATCCTCATTGTCATTATTCCCCATTGTTGGTTCTGTTTCTTCTTCATTTTCTATATCTTCTTCTATTTCTTCTGTCGCTTCTAAATCTTCTGTAGTGGTATATTTAATACCCCTGCCATCAAGTGACTCAATAAGTTCATCAAGCATTACAGCACCATTATATCCGCTACTATTTCCATAATCATCTAATAACTTAAAAGTGTTAATTCCTATCACGTGTCCATTAGAATCTACTAATGGTCCCCCTGAATTACCAGTATTTATAACTGCATCAATTTGATAAAATTGTACATCCGTAGAATTAATACTCATTGTATTTATTCTGTTAATCATGCCCCCTGTAACAGTAATATCTTCAGTTTTACCTGTATAAGTACTAGATAAATTATCAGATACGCCAGGAAATCCAAAGGCAAAAATGCTATCTCCAACCTTACCGTTTTCGGTTTCAAAAACTAATGGTTCTAAATCATATAGCTTATCTTTTAATCTTATAACCGCTATATCATTAATTGGTAATTGTATACTTGTTACTTCAACAGGTATATAATCATCTTCTCCTCTTAATACAAATATTTCTGACATATCCTCAACTACATGGTAGTTTGTTACAATATATTCCACAGGCTTATCTTCTTCACCTATAGCAAAGCCACTACCATGATAATCATAATAGCCATCAGATGCAACAATCCTAACAACACCTTTTTTACATTCCTCTACATCCATATCAGCATACGCTATTAAAGATAAACTTATCACAAATATTATAATAAGTAATAGTTTATAAATTTTCTTCATTAAAAATACCCCCTTGCCTATTTATCTTTAAAATGTTTTTTCTTACTACTTAAACAATATAATTATAAGTATATATTCTCACTATTTAAAATAAACTATCTTCTAACAAGTAGTTAATATTCATTATCTGCAAAAAGTCAACTTCTCCAGTTTCTGGAATACACCAAAAAGAATATCCCATTTCAGAGGTTATATATGTTAGTAAAATACCTTCTCCAGCTTCCTCTAGATAAGTCGGTTCTCCAAAAACATCAATTACATCTTTATATGTGCTTTTATCCACATTAAGATCAAAGTCACCAAACAAGCTGTAGTTTAAACCATTTAAATAGTAAGTAATAAGCTCATCAGTTATTGTATCAAATAGAAATATTATAGTTACATCTAATTCATCATCTTCAAACATATAACTGTCAAAGCCATCTGTTTCCCCTAAATAAACTACATCTGGATCATCAGAAACTACATCTATATCATTGTTTAAAATATCTAAATACCTTTCATAGTCATTAGGGTATAATGATTTGATAGTTCCATTTCTTTCATAAGTCTCATTTATATCATCTGACCACTCCGCATCAGGTGAAGTATCTGAGTTGTATCCATAATTAACTTTATTACCATCTGTATTGCAATCTTTTAGATTTGAATATATACTGTCTAATGGTTCAAAATCTGAAATTTTATTATCCTCTAAATCCAAGTATTTTAAATTAGTTAACTTTTCAATTCCTTCTATACTTGTAATTCTATTGTCGGATATGTATAAGCCCTCTATTGATGTTGGTAATTTAGGTAACTCTGTAAAGTTATTCCCAGACCCTGAAAAGAAAGCTAAATTATAATATCTACTCAAATCAATATTTCCAATATTATTAAATCCTATGCTTATTTCCTCTATCTTTCTTGATAATTCCGGTAATTCATTTATATTATTCCCAGCTACCTCTAACTCCTTTAATTTCTCTAACTCAGCTAATTGGGAAATGTCTGATATCTCCTCAAATGAACAGTGAAAACTTTCAAGTGCCTCGAATTCTTGAATCCCTTCAATATTATATATTGTTTCATCACTAATTATATATAATCTTTTTATATTAACTATATCTTCTTTTGAAATCATTTCTCTAGTTAAGTCTATATCTAGTTCCAGCTCTTCAATAATTGCCTTTTCAAAATTAGGGTCTTCAAAATATACCCAATTAGGATCATGTCCTTCACTTATACTAACTTCTATCTTTGATCCATTTTTTAAGGTTTTACCAACTTCTTGATCAATTTCAAAGACTATGCCTTCATCCTCTAAATGATGTATATGATTTAAATTAATTTCAAATCCGAATTTTTCTAATTCATTAACTGCTTCTTCTTCTTCTAATCCTATTATATTTGGAACCACAACATCGGAAGGTCCTTTGCTAATAATTACTTCTACTTCTTTTCCAAAAGTTCTCTTGTTTCCTCTTGGACTTTGTTTAACAATATTTCCTGCTGATACTTTTTCATCAATAACATAATCTATATCATGTTCTAACCCTTTATCCTCTAATAATGCAATTGCTTCTTCAGCATTAAGTTTTGACAAATCAGGTATTTTATTTGTAAATATTATATAACTTAACACTACCATTAATAATACTACTGGTATACCAATTAATGCACCCATCTTGATTTGTTTGTTTACCTTTTTTTGTTTGCTTACCTTTTGTTCATTATTGACATTTTCTTCTGAAGAAGATTTATATTCTGTTTTTGTCTCTATAGATTTATTTGCCTGTTCTTGTTGGCTACTAGTAAGGCTTTTATCTCCATATAAAAGGGCACTTTTATATTCCTCTACACTTTTATATCGATTTGTTTCATCTAATGAAAGTGCTTTTTTTATTATTGCATCTACTTCCAAACTTATATCGTAATCATAGGAAGTTAATGGAACTAAATTATCATTTTCAAGACGATCTAACGCAGGTTGTGGGATTGTTCCAGTTAACATATAATAAGTAGTCGCACCTAGTGCATATACATCTGTCCATGGTCCTTGTTTCCCTTTACTAAAGTATTGTTCTTTTGGTGTGAATCCTTGTTTTAATACAACTGATAAGCTTTTTTGTTGGTCAGCCATGGCTTGTCTAGCAGCCCCAAAGTCTAATAATTTTACTTGTTTTTCTTTTGTTATATATATATTATCAGGGCTTATATCTCTATGGATAATATTTTTTCTATGCATCTCAGTTAATGCATCAAATATAGGAACTAATATATTTCTTGCTGCTTCTAAAGGCAATCTTCCACCTTTTTGAGCAATATAATCTTTTAAAGTAATCCCCTCTATATACTCCATTACAAAGTAAGCAGTATTATTTGCTTCAAACACATCATATCCATCTACTATCCCAGGGAAATCACTAAATTCTTTTAATAGCTCTGCTTCTTTTTTGAATTTTTCTATGCCTGTTTTAAAAGAGTTTACTTTTTCTCCTGAAAAAACTGTAATATCATGTGTTTCAGAGTGCCTTGTAGCAAGTTCTGTTGGCAAAAATTCTTTTATTGCTACTTTACATTCTTCCTTTGTGTCATACCCTATATAAGTAATACCAAATCCACCTTGCCCTAACACCTTTCCAAAGAGATAGTTATTAATAACACTTCCTGGTTTAATATAAAGTGGTGACTCCACTCCCGTATCATTATCATAGTTACAGTATGAACAAACACTTGACTCCTCTAGACTCTCATTCATACATCCTAAACATCTCTTATTTTCTTCCATTTTCTAGTTGTGAAAGATTACACTATACTATCACAACTTCCCCCTTCCCTATTTTTTATATTAGCTTTTTAAGGTATTATTCTTTTATTTGACTGTTAAAATAGTCATAGCTCATAATTCTAGTACTATGTACCATTCCATTATCTGGGTTGCAATTAAATGATATAACTAAATCTTCGGTAAAATAAGCTAGTGAAACGTGACTATATGCTTCATATATATAATTTGGATTCCCAAATGTTTCTAAAACATCTTCATAATAATGTGAACCTTGGTAAACCCCAAAATTACTAGTTCCGTATCCCGTAATATCATAGAAAAACATTTTGTTACTATATTTATCAAGATAAAAGTATATCGTTACATCATAATCTTCCATTTCAAAAATGTATGTTATAGCACCTTCTATAGCTTCTCCAGATTTCGATACTACTCCCGCTTCTAAAAAGTCTTCCATATCAATTTTAGTAAAATTAATAAATTCTAAAGCCCCTTCATAATCACTGCTATAGTCTAAACTAAATTTATTTTTTTCACCACTAGATAAAGTAATGTTTTTTGCCCAATCAGCTTCCACATTGTTAGCTGATTCACTAATGTTTGAGTTATATGATCCAGGGTTCTCATCTAACTCATAATCCTTTAAATTTGAATATATATTATCTAATGGGGAAAAATCAGATATATTATTGTCGTTTAAATATAAATATTTTAAATTAGTTAGCTTTTCGATTCCTTCTATATTTGTAAGTTTATTGTTTCCTAAATATAAATATTCTATTGATGTAGGTAGTTTCGGTAATTCAGTCAAACCCAAGCTTGCGCCGGAAAATTCTGTTAAATTATTATATGCTGTCAAATCGACATTTCCAATATCATTTTGTGATATATCTAGTTCCTCTAATCTACTTGACAACTCAGGTAATTCAGTTATATTGTTTGAGCTTACCCCTAAGTTTTTTAAGTTCTCCAACTCAGCTAATGAAGAAATGTCTGATATCTCCTCATATGAACAGTAAAAACTTTCAAGTGCCTCGAATTCTTGAATCCCTTCAATATTATATATTGTTTCATCACTAATTATATATAATCTTTTTATATTAACTATATCTTCTTTTGAAATCATTTCTCTAGTTAAGTCTATATCTAGTTCCAGCTCTTCAATAATTGCCTTTTCAAAATTAGGGTCTTCAAAATATACCCAATTAGGATCATGTCCTTCACTTATACTAACTTCTATCTTTGATCCATTTTTTAAGGTTTTACCAACTTCTTGATCAATTTCAAAGACTATGCCTTCATCCTCTAAATGATGTATATGATTTAAATTAATTTCAAATCCGAATTTTTCTAATTCATTAACTGCTTCTTCTTCTTCTAATCCTATTATATTTGGAACCACAACATCGGAAGGTCCTTTGCTAATAATTACTTCTACTTCTTTTCCAAAAGTTCTCTTGTTTCCTCTTGGACTTTGTTTAACAATATTTCCTGCTGATACTTTTTCATCAATAACATAATCTATATCATGTTCTAACCCTTTATCCTCTAATAATGCAATTGCTTCTTCAGCATTAAGTTTTGACAAATCAGGTATTTTATTTGTAAATATTATATAACTTAACACTACCATTAATAATACTACTGGTATACCAATTAATGCACCCATCTTGATTTGTTTGTTTACCTTTTTTTGTTTGCTTACCTTTTGTTCATTATTGACATTTTCTTCTGAAGAAGATTTATATTCTGTTTTTGTCTCTATAGATTTATTTGCCTGTTCTTGTTGGCTACTAGTAAGGCTTTTATCTCCATATAAAAGGGCACTTTTATATTCCTCTACACTTTTATATCGATTTGTTTCATCTAATGAAAGTGCTTTTTTTATTATTGCATCTACTTCCAAACTTATATCGTAATCATAGGAAGTTAATGGAACTAAATTATCATTTTCAAGACGATCTAACGCAGGTTGTGGGATTGTTCCAGTTAACATATAATAAGTAGTCGCACCTAGTGCATATACATCTGTCCATGGTCCTTGTTTCCCTTTACTAAAGTATTGTTCTTTTGGTGTGAATCCTTGTTTTAATACAACTGATAAGCTTTTTTGTTGGTCAGCCATGGCTTGTCTAGCAGCCCCAAAGTCTAATAATTTTACTTGTTTTTCTTTTGTTATATATATATTATCAGGGCTTATATCTCTATGGATAATATTTTTTCTATGCATCTCAGTTAATGCATCAAATATAGGAACTAATATATTTCTTGCTGCTTCTAAAGGCAATCTTCCACCTTTTTGAGCAATATAATCTTTTAAAGTAATCCCCTCTATATACTCCATTACAAAGTAAGCAGTATTATTTGCTTCAAACACATCATATCCATCTACTATCCCAGGGAAATCACTAAATTCTTTTAATAGCTCTGCTTCTTTTTTGAATTTTTCTATGCCTGTTTTAAAAGAGTTTACTTTTTCTCCTGAAAAAACTGTAATATCATGTGTTTCAGAGTGCCTTGTAGCAAGTTCTGTTGGCAAAAATTCTTTTATTGCTACTTTACATTCTTCCTTTGTGTCATACCCTATATAAGTAATACCAAATCCACCTTGCCCTAACACCTTTCCAAAGAGATAGTTATTAATAACACTTCCTGGTTTAATATAAAGTGGTGACTCTACTCCCGTATCATTATCATAGTTACAGTACGGGCAAACACTTGACTCCTCTAGACTCTCATTCATGCATCCTAAACATCTCTTATTTTCTTCCATACTCTAGTTGTGAAAGATTACACTATACTATCACAACTTCCCCCTTTCTTTAATTTCTTTATTAAATTTTTTCATTCATAATTTCA